>DASRBU010000264.1:0-5038 GCA_035653475.1 Candidatus Dormiibacterota bacterium
CTCTGGAAAGGAGCTGCCATGGCGGAGCTTGGGGATGGCCAACTCGATGCTGGCCACCCGAGTGCCCCACGGCCGCGCTAGCCGTTGCGGGAGTTGACCCGCTCGGCACTCCGCTCGCCGTAGTCGGCGCCGCACCGCTCACCCGCCTGAGCGGATATCAGAGCCTGAACGGCGCTCCTCAGCATGGCGCAGACCAGGTCGGGATCGGCAGCCGCGAGCAGCTTGCGAACGCCGTGCCGAACGTCCATGCTGGATTCTGAGGCCATCGGTTCTCCTCCTGATGTAGTTGCTGACTCAAGAGGATGACCGGTGGCCCCCTTCTTCAGGAACCCCTGGCCGCCGGTGGACCCCTGGGGTGGGATCGGCAGGGCCTGGCCCAGGCGCAAGACCTCCCCCAGCAGCAGGTGCTCGTACACCACGAACCCGGACTCTAAGCACGGCCGCTATCGGCCCAACGCCGAGCGGCAGGAGGACCTGACCCGGCTCTACCGGACCCGTCCCGACCGGCTGGGCTTCGGGCGCGACCACAGCCCCGAGGCGGCCTCGGAGCCGGTGTCCGAAAAGGAGGCCGGCGGGGTGCCCCTGGGGGTGCTGGGCCGGCCGCTGGGGATCTCGGCTGGACCGGAAGACCGGATCGTGGCCATGCGCTGGGCACCGGACGGGGAGGGCGACGTGGAGCTGGTGGTGGAGCTGGAGGACGGCGACGGCGACGGCCGCAGCCGGCTCCGGCTGAGCGGGTGGCGGGCGCTGCCGGGGGAGGTGGGCTGAGGTGAGGGCACTGAGCGTGCGCCAGCCCTGGGCGAGCCGGATCCTGCTCGAGGGCAAGGCGGTGGAGAACCGCTCCTGGTCCACTTCCTGGCGAGGGCCGCTGGCCGTGTAGGGTGGCGGCAGGGCTGCCGACGGGCACGAGCGATGCGATGGCAGACGAGACGAACCCTCGATGAACACACCCCACCACGGCTTACACGAGTGCCGCTGTCGCTCCATCCGGTCCCTGGGAGCACCCTCACCTGGTCGTCGCCGACCAGGTTGCGGGGAACGCGCGCCCGGGGCCGGGTGGTCCGCCCCACGCGATGGGGGCGCAGCTGGGAATCGGCGTACTCCTCGGCGCAGCGCTCCAGGGCGCCCGGCATCGCCGCTACGTGACCACCACCCCTCAGGCGTGGGATCTGACAGGGGATGGAGCGGATCTGACCGCTGCCAGCGCTAGGTCTGCTTCACCGATGACGATGTCCAGGCCGGCCAGGAGAGTTCCAGGGCGACCGCGGTTCGCCACTGCTCTGGGCTGACCGCGCATCCCTCAGACGGTTCGGTATCGGCCGGGCTCAGGGTCACGAAGTGGCGCCAGTTCCCCCATCCGGATTCTGTGCGGCATGAGGTTGGGCTGGGATGGCGATGACAACCGCCGAGTCCGCCTCTCGAGCCCTTACAACAGCTCCTCGCGATTCCTGACCTCGGCCCGCGGCCGGCCCGGAGCCGTGACCAGCTGGTCCCGGCTGGGGTCGCTGACAGCTGGTCCCGCACCTGTCCCAGGAACTGGGCCGCCTGAGGCCGCCATAGCAGTGGCCGTGACGGTGGTGAGGGCCGCAGCGGCTCCAGCGCCTGATCGGTGTCCGGGGCCGCCGGCGCGAACGGCCAGGCATCGAGGCGGCCAGCGCCTCGAGGACGGCGTGGAGGATGGCGGCGTCGATGGGGTCGGGGCCGGCGGCCAGCACGGCCTCCTCGCGCTCGCCCGCGAGCAGACAGCGGAGGGCGACGACCAGCGTCTGCGGGTCGTCGGTCCGGGCTGGACGGTCGAGGAGGAACGAGAGCGCATCGGCGCTGCCTGACGCCCCAGAGATGGCAATTAGAGCACCAGTTCCTGCCCTCGAAGCCTTCTCGCCTCGTCGGCGGCGTCACGGGCCTCCTGCCGTCGATCCAGCCCGGTGAGGACTCGGGACAGGTCATCCAGAGCGACGACGAGTTGAGACCTGAACACCTGGGGCCAGCGAGTGGCGAGCCAGCGGTAGAGCTCGACCGCCTCCTGGATGGCCTGGAGGGCCTGCTCGTGCCGGCCCAGGTCGGCGAGGCAAGCGGAGAGGTTGTTGAGGGCTCTGGCGAGGTCGGGGCGGAAGGCATCGGGGCGCTGCTCGGCCAGGGCGCGGTAGAGCTCGACTGCCTCCTGGATGGCCTGGAGGGCCTGCTCGCGCCGGCCCAGGCCGGCGAGGTGGTTGGAGAGGTTGTTGAGCGACATGGCGAGGTCGGGGCGGAAGGCGTCGGGGCGCTGCTCGGCCAGAGCGCGGTAGAGCTCGACCGCCTCCTGGATGGCCTGGAGGGCCTGTTCGCGCCGGCCCAGGGCGGCGAGACGGAGGGAGAGGTTGTTGAGGGCTCCGGCGAGGTCGGCCATCGAACCCCCTCTGCGAGCCGCCTCCACCTGCGCCGCCGCGAGCAGCTGGGCCGCCTCGCGCAGGCTCACCGTATGCGTCGGGATCGCCGAGTGAAGGGCCGCCAGGTCCAGAACGGCCTCCGGGCGCCTGGTCAGCGCCCGGGCCAGTGCCGTCCCCAGGGGGTCACCCGTCTCCTGGGCGACCGCGATGGCGTCGCTCGCCAGGGTGGCGAGGTTGCTCTCGAGCAGGTCCGCTAGCCACCCGAGCCGTTCGGGGTGCCGCTGCGCAAGGCGGGTGAGGCGGGTCAAACCGTTCCGCCGCTGCCCCGGGTTCAGCCCTGGCACCCCGTCATCGCGACCAAACATGACGTGGAGCAGGGCTGGATTGGCCTCCGTGACCGACTCGATCAGGTGCTCACCGAGCAGGTCAGGAAGCACCCCCTGGAGCCAGGCCTCCCCCGGGTAGAGGCGGTGCAGCAGCTCCGCCACCCGATCCCGTACGGCGGCGGTCTGACCCTCCATCAGGGGTGCCCGGGAGAGGAGTTCTGCGGCAGCATCCCGATCGAGGGCGCCGCCGGCCAGCGTCGCCACCGCCGCACCCTGCAGGATCGGACGGCCGGCCAGCTCCCCACAACCGATGGCCCTGACCCCCTGGTCGAGGAACTCCTGCTCGCGGCGTAGCACCCAGTCCAAAAGCTCCTTCTCGGTCCGGAGCATCTCCCCCTGAACGGCCGCCAGCGCCGCCATCAGGACGTAGAGGACCCGGTCGAAGAGCGCCTCCTCCAGCCGGGGCGCCACCGGCGCCGCCGAGCCCGGTACCACCCTTTGGAAGGCAGCGGCCGCGTGCGCGAACAGTTGTCGCCGCCGGGTGGGGTCGGGTGCCAGCGGAGGAAGGGAGCGGGTCGTGGTGGCCGGACCAAGGAGGATGTCGCCGATCCCCTCCCCCGCCTGGGTCAGTCCGTCCCACCAATCGCCCAAGGAGCGGGCCAGGAGCACGATCCGCAGCGGGAGCGTCCGATCCCGGGCTCGCCGCAACAGCGCGAGGATCTCCGCCGTGCGCGTCTCCGCGTAATCGACCACGATCAGCAGCGGAGCATCCTCCTCGAGCAGGGCATCGAGGGGGTACGACCAGCCCTTGTCCCCGGCCGGCAGCCCGCTCAGCTCCCGGTTCAGGAACCCGGCTCGCCATTGCTGGCCCATCTGTTCGCAGAACCTGATCAGCAGGCGCGTCTTGCCCATACCCCCCGGGCCGGTGTAGATCCGGATGCCGAGCACACGGTCTTCGTTCGCCCATGCCAGGAGGTCCTCCAGGAGGTCCTCCCGACCGTAGAAGGGCACCACCCCGAACTCCGCTCGCAGCAGGGCGCTGGGGGGATAGAGATCGGGTCGCCACTGGCGGCGACGGTCGACCACGGCCGCTGCGGCCAGGGCGCCACGCAGCGCTCGCAAGAGCTCCTGGGGGAGATGGCGGAGCTCGCTCAGGCGGTGCAGGGCCGCCTGCTGGAAGGCCCGTTCCAGGTCCGGCAGCGCTTCCGGGTTGGAGAGCAGCGTCGCGTATACGGTTCGGATGGCCTTTTCGGCCAGCTCCCGGGCTGGCTCGTCCAGCTCTTTCAGCTCGGCCTTGGAGCTGGCGAGCACAGCTCGCGTCACCCGCTCCGGGTCCAGGTCCAGGCCAGCCATCTCCCTGGCCGAGAGCCCACGGGTGAGGACGGCCTGTCGCGCCTGGAGGATCCCCTGCTCGAGCTGGTCCTCGCCGATCCCCTCGGAGCGCGCCAGCTGCTCCAGCCCCCGGCTGATCCGGTCGAGCGTGGCCTTATAGGTGGGGGCGTTCTCCCGGCCGGCCCAATCGCTCAGCAGGTCCACCGCCTGGTCGGCCGCGGTTGCTGCCCCGGCGATCGGCCCCCCGAACAGGGTGGCGATGGCCGCCCTGGCCAGCCCGCCCACCAGCCGTGCCGCGTTCAGGGGTCGATCCCCTCGGACGCCCCGGCCCCGAGAGATCTCGGGATCGGCCTCATCTCGAGTGCCGCCGTGCTGGACCGTCTCCTCATCGAGTTGCTCTACGGTAACGCCGCCACTTCACAAACGGATGGTCCTGTCGACCTGATCACCTTCCCAACCACCTGCGTTCGTTCTGCCCCCGGGCCTGGTTCTCGGCCGGGGCTCGCCATCGCCCAGGAGCCCACGCCCATGAGCGGTTGGGTCTTGGACGTGAGCGCAACGTTCGGCCTCCGCCCCGAGGGCCCAGCAGGGTGGTGGCCGGTCCTGGGTCGGGAAGGAGCCACGGCCGCACCTGCCGGAAGCCGGGCGGTCTTCCGAGATCCCGGCTTGGGTGACCGGCCGAAGAAGCGCATCGGCCCCGGCGATCCTTTGACCCTGGGCCTTCCCCCTGTCCCTACCTGATCGACCTCGGCAGCGGCTCGACCTGGCCCTTGCCGACCAGGGTGGGCCGCACCCCCACCCAGGGCCCGGCGATCCCCTCCGCGCGGTCCCGGCGTAGCTGGTCAGCACCGTCCTCGACGCACCGCTCCAGGACGCAGAGCGCCACCGCCACGTGGCGCACCCCCGGCTCCCAGGCCTGGGCTCGAGCCGAGGGCAGCCCCGACCCGGCGGCCGCCCTCGGGTAGTCGGGCGAGCGCCAGGTCACCTCACCGATGGGCGGCAGCAGGTGGCCCA
>DASRBU010000265.1:0-2985 GCA_035653475.1 Candidatus Dormiibacterota bacterium
TGTCGCTCCCGCACGTACTCGGCCAGGTACAGCGCGTACGAGGGCGTGGAGTGGAGGGCGTTGGCGCCCAGGGCCTGGAAGGCCATGACCGCCTTCTCCGAGGCGCCGGTGCCGATGGGCACGAAGGTGGCGCCGATCTGCTCGGCGGCGTCCTTGAAGGGCAGGCCGCCCACGAACAGGGTCAGGCTGGCCCCGTGCACGAGCACGTCGTCCGGGGTCAGGCCCTCGGTGGCCAGGGCGCTGGCGGTCACCTCGGTCCACACGGCGACGTCGTGCCGGGTGAGGCCCACCCAGCTGGGCCGGCCGGTGGTCCCGGTCGAGGAGTGGACCCGGACCACCGAACGCAGGTCGACGGCGGCGTGGGCGCCCAGCGGCGGCGCCTCCAGCTGGCTCCGGCGCAGCTCCTCCTTGGTGGTGAACGGGAAGCGACTCAGGTCGGCGACGGTGCGCGGCCGCAGCCCCTGAACTCCGGCCTCGGCCAGCTTCCGCTGGTAGAAGCTCGAACGGCGCTCCAGCACCTCCAGCTGCCGGGCCAGCTTGGCCAGCTGGCGGGCCTCCAGCTCCAGGTCCGCGGACACGCTCATGGGCACCTCCCTCCCCCGAGGCAACCGACCACCCTCATGGCTGGAAGGTAGGGCGCCCCGGCCGGGGAGGCAATCCCGCCTTCCGACAAATCCGCACCGCCCCGGCTCGTGCTCGGCCACAGGCGGCAACAATCCGCGCCGCCCGCCTTTTGGTCGACGTCACATTGTCGGCCGGCCGGGCGCGCCGCAGAATGGGAGCATGGCCTCGGTGGAATTCGGGAGGACCATCTCCGGGCTGCCGGTGAAGCCCGTCTACACCGCCGACGACGTCGACGGTCGACGCGAGCTGCCCGGCGAGTACCCGTACACGCGGGGCATCCACGCCAGCGGCTATCGGGGCCGGCTCTGGACCATGCGCCAGTTCTCCGGCTTCGCCACCGCCGAGCAGACCAACCAGCGCTACAAGTACCTGCTCGCCAACGGTCAGACCGGCCTCTCGGTTGCCTTCGACATGCCCACGCTGATGGGCCAGGACTCCGACGCCCCCACCAGCCGCGGCGAGATCGGCCACTGCGGGGTGGCGATCGACTCCCTGGCCGACATGGAACGCCTCTTCGAGGGCATCCCGCTCGACCAGGTCTCCACCTCCATGACCATCAACTCGCCCGCCGCCGTCCTGCTCTGCATGTACCTGGCCGTGGCCGAGCAGCAGGGGGTCCCCTTCTCCAAGCTCAACGGCACCCTGCAGAACGACATCCTGAAGGAGTTCATCGCCCAGAAGGAGTACATCTTCCCGCCCGGCCCCTCGATGCGCCTGGTGGTGGACTCGGTGGAGTTCTGCACCCGTGAGGTGCCGCGCTGGAACACGATCTCGATCTCCGGCTACCACATCCGAGAGGCGGGCGCCACCGCCGCCCAGGAGCTGGCTTTCACGCTGGCCGACGGCTTCGCCTACGTCGACGCCTGCATCGAGCGGGGGCTGAAGGTGGACGAGTTCGCCCCCCGCTTCTCCTTCTTCTTCGACGCCCACATCGACTTCTTCGAGGAGATCGCCAAGTTCCGCGCCGCCCGGCGGATCTGGGCCCGCCACCTGCGGGAGCGGTACGGGGCCCGGGACGAGCGCTCCTGGAAGCTGCGCTTCCACACCCAGACCGCGGGCGTGTCGCTGACCGCCCAGCAGCCCGAGGTGAACATCGCCCGGACCGCGATCGAGGCCCTGGCGGCGGTGCTGGGGGGAACCCAGTCCCTGCACACCAACGCCATGGACGAGGCCCTCGCCCTGCCCACCGACAAGGCGGCCAGGATCGCGCTCCGCACCCAACAGGTGATCGCCTACGAGACCGGGGTGGTCAACGCCGCCGATCCCCTGGGCGGCTCGTACCTCGTGGAGAGTCTGACCGACCGACTGGAGGAGGAGGCCGAGGCCTACTTCGAGCGCATCGAGGCCTACGGGGGCGTGATCCCCGCCATCGAGGCGGGCTTCTTCCAGAAGGAGATCGCGGACGCCGCCTTCCGGCACCAGCAGGAGCTGGAGCAGGGCCGCCGGATCATGGTGGGGGTGAACGAGTTCACCCAGGGCAACGAGGAGGAGATCGAGATCCTCCGCATCCCGCTGGAGCTGGAGCGGGAGCAGGTGGAGCGGGTGCGCGAGGTGCGCCGCCGGCGGGACGCAGCCCGGGCCGGCCGGGCGCTGGACCAGATCCGCAAGGCGGCGGCCGATCCCGGAGAGAACCTCATGCCCCACATCCTGGAGGCGGTCCGCGCCTACTGCACCGAGGGCGAGATCATGGGCGCCATGGAGGAGGTGTTCGGCCGCTACACGGAGCGGGCCGTCATCTGATCCTCCCCTCCGGACCCGGCCCGCTCCCACCGCAGACCGGCTCGGACGGTGGGGGAGGTCAGGTCGGGCCCGCGGCGCGGCGGGCCACGCCGTCGAGCACCACGTTCAGGGCGGCGGCGAGGCCGCCCGGAGGGGCGGCCTCGACCTCCACCGGCCCGGCGGTGATCGAGGGGTCCTCCTCCAGCGCCACCCGCACCGCGCCGCTGCTGATCCGGAGTCGGTAATGATCCCGGTCGGCGGCACCGGGGGTGCTCTCCCAACGGGCGTCGCCCGTGGCCGCCCGGACACTGAAGGCGTCGAGCTTGAGCTGGAGAGCCCCGGCGCTGATCTCGGCCACCACCGGCACGCTCGGCGGGCGCCGCAGGCGGACGCCGACCACGCCGCTGGAGACGTGGATGGGGACCAGCCCGTGCGGCCGGGGCAGGACGCACTCCACCCGCGCCGCCCCGCTGTCGATGTGGATCCCGCGCAGGTCGAGGCCGGACAGGTCGAGGAAGGTGCCCCAGGTGGGGGCCTGGACGCGTACCCGCCAGGGATAGGCCGGGTTCAGCTCCAGCTCGCCGGGTCGGACGCCGCGCAGGCGTCGTACCACCACCCGGTGGCCCTGGATCAGGGCGGGCA
>DASRBU010000266.1:0-4717 GCA_035653475.1 Candidatus Dormiibacterota bacterium
CCCGAGGTCGAGGCCCTGTACGCGCGGGGCGCCGCCTGGCTCGCGGGGCGGCCGGCGGCCGAGATATGGAGGGACGTGTCATGAGCGAGGTCGACGAGGAGGCCATCACCCGGGCCGTGCTGGGCAGCCTGCGGGGCTGTCCCCAGCCTCGCCTGCGCGAGGTGAGCGAGGCCCTGGTGCGTCACCTCCACGCCTTCGTGCGCGAGGTGGAGCCGACCATGGAGGAGTGGAGGACCGCGATCGACTTCCTGACCCGGACCGGCCAGATCTGCTCCCCCAGCCGTCAGGAGTTCATCCTGCTCTCGGACGTGCTGGGCGTGTCGATGCTGGTGGACGCCATCAACCACCGCTTCGGGGAGGGCGCGACCGAGAACACCGTGCTCGGACCCTTCTACGTCGAGAACCCCCCCGAGCGGCCGGCGGGGGCGGACATCTCCGGCGACGCCCCCGGCGAGCGTCTCCTGGTCGAGTGCACCGTGCGGTCGCGCCGGGGGGAGCCGGTGGCCGAGGCCGTGGTCGACACCTGGCAGTCGGACGCCGAGGGCTTTTACGACGTGCAGCGCGGCGACGAGACGCAGCTCCGGGCCCGGTTCCGCACCGACCGGGAGGGCCGGGTCTGGTTCTGGTCGGTCGTGCCCTCCAGCTACCCCATCCCCAACGACGGCCCGGTCGGCGAGCTGCTCCGGGCCCAGGGACGCCACCCCTACCGGCCCGCCCACGTCCACTTCCTGATCGGCCACCCCGGCTACCAGACCCTGGTGACGCACGTCTTCATCGCCGGCGATCGCTACCTCGACTCCGACGCGGTGTTCGGGGTCAAGCGGTCGCTGATCAAGGACCTGGAGCGGCGGTCCTCGGGGCTCGATCCCGCCGGTCGCCCCATCGAGGGCCCGCACGCCCGGCTCGCCTACGACTTCGTGCTGGCCGAGGCGACCGGACCGGAGGCACGCTGAGGCCGTCTCGGCCCACGGCCGCCACCGGCGGCTGCCGGAGGGCGACGGCTCCAGCCGGTCGGCCCGATCCCTGGCCAGGGGCTGCGGCGCCGTTCAGAGCCGGCGCAGGTACCAGCCGTTGACGTCGGCCACGGCCAGGACGCGCTCCGCCTCCCCCGGCCAGCAGGTGATGGCCACGCGCATCATCGCCTGCCGCGCGTTGGACGGGGGCCCGGCCCCCGGCCCTGCCTCGAACCGCAGGTAGGCGAGCGGGGCCTCGGAGGTGGCCCGGCCCCCGGCCCGCTGCACCACCTCCCGCAGCCGGGCCATGACCTCTGCCCCGGCCGAGGCCTCGAGCAGGGAGTGGAAGACCACGGTGACCTGCCCGGGGCGGGTGGCGGCCAGCCGGCGCTCCAGCCACTCCTCCCCGCTCGCCCGCTCCACCGTGGCCGGCACCTGGCGACAGATCTCGATGGCGTCGTCCAGCATGCGCAGGTGGGCGGGGAGATCGGCCCACACGTAGGAGCGGAGGCGGAGGGCCTGCTCGGGGTCGCCGGGGTCGAGGGGATGGAGATCGCAGCCGCGGCGCTCGGCGATCTCGACCCGGACCGCCGCCGCCGGTTGCGGCCCGTACAGGGCCCGGAACCAGGGGCGCTCCCGGTAGCGGTCCCAGCGCAGGAGGAGCCCGGCGCTGGCCCCCACCTCGAGCAGCCGTAGCGGCAGACCGCTCTCCTCGGCGACCAGATGGAAACCGCAGGCCAGCGGGACGGCCCTGGCCACCTCGTTGTGCTGGAGGGGCAGGGCGAGCAGCCGGTCGAGCTCCTCGGCGCGCTCCAGGCACGCCTCTCGGAAGAGAGGCCAGGCACCATCCGGAGGCCGACGGCCGCCGACCGAAGGGTAGTGCCTGGCCAGGTCGGGAAGGTCGCCACGGAGCACCCAGCCGTGGACCGCGGCCAGCAGCCGCAGCGGCAGCAGCAGACGTGGCGGCTCCGCCGCGTACGGGCCGAGCAGGTCGTGGAGGGGACCGACCCGCTCCAGCTCGCCGGCCGCCTCCGCGCACAGATGCTCGTAGAGGCGGGCCCCCCTGATGGCGAAGATGGGTTGCTGCCAGCGGAAGCGCTCCGCCAGGCTCGCCCGCTCGGGCATCGCGGCCATCGCCCGCCCCCGGCTCAGGCCCCCGCCCCGGCCAGCCCGGGCTCGGCGGCCTCGTCGTACTCCACGGCGAGGTCCTGTCGGGAGCGGTCGGGCAGGAGCAGGGCCGCGACCAGGCTGACCAGGCAGCAGCCGGCCAGGTAGAGGGCGATGGGTGTGGAGTCGTGGAAGCGCTGCAAGAGGGCCGTGGCGACGATGGGGGCCGGGCCGCCGGCGACGATCGCGCCCAGGCCCACGCCCAGGGCGGTGCCGCTGTACCGGAGCCGGCCGGTGAAGTTCTCAGCCACGAAAGCCGCCTGGGGACCGGTGACGGCGGCGCCGATCAACGTCGCCAGCAGCGAGGCCAGCAGGAACAGGGCCACGACCCGGCTGTCGAGCAGCCGCCAGTACACGAAGCTGTACACGAACATCGCCACCACCCCGGCGACGAACGTCCGGCGGCGTCCGGCCAGGTCCGAGACCAGCCCTCCCAGGGGGGTGGCCAGCGCTCCCACCACCCCGGCCGCGATCAGGAAGAGGCTGACGGTCCCGGCCGGGTAGCGGAGGACGGTGCCCGCGTAGACGGCGGTGAAGGTCCCGAACACGACCTGGGGCGCCTGCTGGCCCATCGCCGTAAGGCAGCTGAGCAGCACCGGGCCGGGGCTGCAGCGCAGGACCGCGAGCACCGGGCGTCGCTCGGTCCGGCGCGTCTCCAGCAGCCGTGAGAAGGTGGGCGTGTCGAGCACGCCGAGGCGCAGGTACAGGCCCACCCCGACCAGCACCAGCCCGAACAGGAACGGCGCCCGCCAGGCCCAGGTCGAGGTCCGGCCGAAGGCGAGCGCCGAGAGCTGGAAGAGGGCGTAGGACAGGGCCGAGGCCGCCGGGGCCCCGATCTGAGGCCAGGCCGACCAGAAGCCCCGCCGGGCGCGGTTGCCCCACTCCAGGGTCAGCAGCACCGAGCCGCCCCACTCCCCGCCCAGGGAGAGACCCAGCAGCACCCGCAGTCCCACCAGCAGCGCCGGGGCCAGGACCCCAACCTGGGCGTAGGTGGGCAGCAGCCCCACCGCGGCCGAGCTCAGGCCGGCGATGAGCAGGGTGGCCACCAGGGTCGCCTTGCGACCCACCCGGTCGCCGAAGTGGCCGAAGACCGCCCCGCCCAGGGGCCGGGCCAGGAAGCTCACGAAGAGCGAGCCGTAGCCGGCCAGGGCGCTGGTGAGTGGGTCCCGGCCGGGGAAGAACTGCTGGCCCAGGTAGAGGCTGACCAGGATGCCGTAGAGGATGGTGTCGTACCACTCGATGGTGGTGCCGATGGTCGAGGCGACCGCGGCACGCGCCAGCTGACGGCGCGACAGGGTGACGTCGTAGTCGGCCATTGCTGCTCCATTCCCCCTCTGGGCCACGGACTGGTCGTGGGAGTCCCCGTGCCGGTCGGGTCCTCCCACGATGTTCGGATCGGTACGGTCAGTCCGTGGTCGATCCGCCCGTAGTGTCAACGCTGCACGGTCGACACGACAATGACACCGTTCCCACCGATGTGGTTCGAGTTCTGCACATCTCGAATCCAATTGCATCCGTGTGCGAAGCGCCATTGGCGGCGCTCGTCAACACGATGAGGAGGGAGTGGGACTCACGGCCCGCACCGACCGCGCCGTCGGGCCGTCCCGCCGGTCGGCCGGCGGTGGCGGGGGACCGCCGTCCCGGTCGGCCCGAACCGATGGCGGGGTCGGGCGGGGCTCCGCCCGACGAGGCGAAGGAGGCCCGGGCCGTGGGAGCCGCCCCGCCGAAGGATCGGGAGGGCCGCTCGACGGCCCTCACCGCCCGGGAGAGAGCCGCCGGTCGGGCCGCCGGCCGCGCTCCGACGCCGAGGCTATCATCGGGCCATGGACACGCTGGAGGCGGCCTATCGGGAGGCGCGCCGGGTGTTGCACGCGTGCATCGACCCGCTGGGTCTCAAAGCCTCCGCCCTGAGCGATGGCTACCCCCAGGTCTGGGCCAGGGACAGCATGATCACGCTGCTGGGGGCGATCCTGCTCGACGACGAGGAGATCAGGGCCGCCCTCCGTCACAGCCTGGAAACGCTGGGCGAGCATCAGGCGGAGTCCGGCTGCATCCCGTCGAACGTGGTGGTGGCGGACCAACGGACCGACTTCCGGGCGTACATGGATGGAAACGCCTGGTATCTCATCGGCCACCGTCTCTACTTCCAGGCGACGCGCGACCGCGCTTTCCTGGAGCGACACTGGCCGCGCATCCGGCGAACCTGCGAGTGGTTGCTCTTCCAGGACGTCTACCACTGCGGGCTGCTGGCCATGCAGGAGGCAGCCGACTGGATGGACCACCTGGCCGTGCGGGGGCGCGGGTTGTACTCGAACGCGGTCGCGCACCGGGGGCTCGCGGCCGCCGCCGAGCTGGCGGCCGGGTTCGACCGGGAGGCGGCCGGGCGCTACGCCCGCGCCTCCGAGGAGATCCGGTCGGCGATGCAGAAGCTGCTCTGGGTGGACGTGGACCACGAGCTGCAGAAGACCGACTTCCTCAACGAGGAGTACGACATCCTGGCCGGCTACCGACACTCGCTGGTCCGCGAGCGGCCCTACTTCCTGCCCTACATCGGCTTCCGGACCATCGGCCACTGGTTCGACACCCTGGGGAACCTG
>DASRBU010000267.1:0-12966 GCA_035653475.1 Candidatus Dormiibacterota bacterium
CTGCTGCGGAGACGTGACCGCCGGCAGCACCTCATAGTCGACCTCGATCGCGCCCAGCGCGTCCTCGGCCAGGTACCTGCTCTCGGCGACCACCGCCGCCACCTCCTGGCCCTGGAAGCGGACCTTGTCGGTGGCCAGCACGGCCTGGGTGTCGCCGGACAGGGTCGGCATCCAGGCCAGCTTGTGCTGGGCCAGCAGCTCGCCGGTCACCACCGCCACCACCCCCGGCGAGGCCGCGGCCCGGGAGACGTCGAGGGACCGAATCCGGGCGTGGGCGTGGGGGCTGCGCAGGATGGCCATGTGCAGCATGCCCGGCAGCACGACGTCGTCCAGATAGGTGCCGCGACCGCGCACGAAGCGGGCGTCCTCCTTGCGCTTGTAGGACTCGCCGATGCCGCCGTGGGGCTGGACCTGGACGCTCATCCCACACCTCCCGTGGCCACCGGCCGTGCCGCCTCCCGCCGCAGCCGGGCCGCGTGCTGAACCGCCTTCACGATGTTGACGTAGCCGGTGCAGCGGCAGAGGTTGCCGCTGATCGCCCAGCGGATCTCCTCCTCGGTGGGGTCGGGGTTGCGTTCCAGCAGCTCCGCCGCCACCAGCATCATGCCGGGCGTGCAGAAGCCGCACTGGAGGCCGTGCTCCTCGTGGAACCCGACCTGGACCGGGTGCAGCTCCGACCCCCTGGCCAGGCCCTCGACGGTGGTGATCTCCCGTCCGTCGGCCTGGACGGCGAGCAGCGTGCAGGACTTGACCGGGGCGCCGTCGAGCAGGACGGTGCAGGCGCCGCAGCTGCTGGTGTCGCAGCCGACGTGGGTCCCGGTGAGCCGGAGCCGGGTCCGGATGAAGTCGACCAGCAACACCCGGGGCTCGACCTCCTGGCAGTGCTCGCGCCCGTTGACCCGGACCGTGATCTCGCTCATGACCTCACCTCCCCCAGCTGTTGCCGCAGCGCGCGCAGGCCGCGCTGGACGAAGACCCGGACCACGTCCCGCTTGTAGGCGGCGCTGCCCCGGATGTCGTCGCGGGGGTCGGCCGCCTCGGCCGCCAGCCGGGCTGCCTCGGCGATGGCCGCGTCGTCCAGCTCGCGGCCGACCAGTGCCGTCTCGGCCGCCCGGGCCGGCAGGTTGGTGGGGGCGACCGCGGTCAGGCCGATGCCGGCCCGCCCAACCCGGCTCCCGTCCATCTCCACCTGGACGGCCACGCCCACGGTGGCGAAGTCCCCGACCTTCCGCTCCAGCTTCAGGTAGGTGCCGGCCGCGGGGCCCGAGGGGACGGGGAAGCGGAGCTCGGTGAGCAGCTCGTCGGCGCCCAGGATGGTGGTGAAGGGGCCCTGGAAGAACTCCCGCGCCTCGACCCTGCGCTCGCCCCGCGAGGAATGCAGGACCAGCTCTGCCCCCAGCGCGATCGCCACCGAGCCCCAGTCGCCGGCGGGGTCGGCGTGGCAGAGCGAGCCCCCGATCGTGCCCAGGTTGCGGACCAGCGGGTCCGAGATCTGGGGGGCGGCCCGGCGCAGGATCTCCAGCCCGGCGGGCGGGGAGGCCCGTTCCAGGTCCACGTGGCGGGTGCGCGCGCCCACCACCAGGGTGCCGTCGGCCCTCGTCATCCCCTGGAGGCCCGGCACCCGGCCGATGTCCACCAGGAGGGCGGGCGAGGCCAGGCGGAGCTTCAGGAGCGGGATCAGGCTCTGGCCACCGGCCAGCACCTTGGCCGCCTCCCCGTGCTCCCCGAGCAGCTCCAGGACCTCGTCGAGCGAGGTCGGGGCACGATAGTCGAACGCGCCTGGGAACATGACTCACCTCCCGGGACGTGATGGCGCGCCGGGGAAGATCCCGCGTCCGGCCAGGGCACGTTCCTGTCTTCGAGGATCCAACCGTGCGCCTGACCGCCAGCTCGGGCTCACCCTGCCTACCCGGCCGACGACGGACATGCCTTCGTCCTCACACAGCATACGACGGACACCGTCGATCGGCGACGACGTGTCGCGACGCGTTCGGCCCTGTGTCCATGCGCACATATGTGCACTCTGCACATCATCGCGAGCGAGATGGATGCCCGGTTTGATCCGCAGGCGATGAAAGGCCTTGCCGCCGCATCGCTCCTGGGTCTCGACGCCACCGCCCGGTCCCGAATGGGCCTCGCCCCGGGTCCCGACCGCGCTTCGGCGGCCGGCGGGGAGCCGCTGCGGCCGGTCGGGCGTAACCGACCCGGACGTGCGGCCCGCTCGACCGGCCAGTCGGGCCGTTCAGGGCGCCAGGTGCAGATGGAGCGCGTCGTCGAGCCGGCGAAGGCTCGCCGCCGGCACGGCCCCGATGCGATCCGCGAGGCGCTCGACCGCGACCATCCGTACCTGTTCGGCCTGCGCCTTCGAATCGCGTGGAAGCCTGCACTCGGCCGCCTTCAGCAGCGTCTGGAAGGGGAGGACGCGATCGGTGTTCGAGGTGATCGGCACCACCGTCATCAGGCCCGTACCCCTTCGCTCGGCGGCCCGGCTGGCGGCGTCATTGCTCACCCCCACCGCCGGCCTCCTCTTGCTGGCCTCGGATCCCCTCACCAGCTTGAAGTCCACCCAGTAGATGTCACCGCGGCGCATCGCCGATGACGTCGGCCGTGGCCCTGTCCCACAGCGTCGCGTCCTCGCCGCCCACCCACTCGTGCCAGGCGATCGCGTACGCGTCCTCGAGCCCCGCGGTGCGAAGCAGGTCGATGGCTTCGTGGACCACGGCGGACCTCGACGGCATCCCGAACCTGCGCACGTACTCGTCGAGAAAGGTGACATCGTCGCCGGGCAGGCTCACACTGATCTTCATACCGTCGCGCTACTCGATTCACTACCAGATTTGGCACCAGGTCGCCGGGCGCCCCGAGAGCCATCGACCGCAACTGCGGGACCGGGCCAGATCGAGCGCGCCTTCCGCGTCCTGGTCGCGTGGCGCGCGCGGACGATCCGCGCCGGTGGGGCGCACCGCCGACCGCCACGGGCTCAGGACGACCGTCCCACCCGCTCCCGCAGCAGCCCGGCCAGCTCGGTGGCGTTGACGACGGCGTAGTTGGCGAAACAGTTGTTCATGACCACGTGGGTCCGCCGGACCTTCGTGGCCACGGCCAGGATGGCGGGCACCCAGTCGGCCAGCTGGTCGGGGTCGTAGAGGTAGCGGAAGCGTTCGGCGGTGGCGACGTCGGGACGCTCCCAGGCGTCGGCACGGCGGCCGTGGAAGCGGAACACGGCCAGCTCGGGCGAGGTGGTGGCCACCACCGGGGGCACCGAGCTCTTGAGGCCCTGGGGCTCGTCCACCACGACGTAGGGGAGGGCGTGCTCCTCGAGGAAGCGGAGCGTGCGTTCGGCGTTCTTCTGATTGAACCAGGAGCCGTGGCGGAACTCGACCGCGACCGCGACCTCACCCAGCCGCCGGCGCGACTCCAGGATCTGCTCCCGGGCCTGGTGGGAGGGGAAGACCCAGCGCGGGTACTGGAGGAGGACCGCCCCCAGCTTGCCGCTCTCGCGCAGCGGCTCGATGCCGCGGCGGAAGGTCGACCAGATCTCGTCCAGCACCGCTGGGGGCAGGTCGCGGGCGTACAGACGCGGCCGCTGGGCCAGCTCGGAGGACAGCGCCTCCCGGATCGGCGGGGGTAGCCGTTTGGGCTCCGAGGGCTGGCCGGTCATCAGGGCGTGAGCCTTGAGGTCGAAGACGAACCCGGGCGGGGTCCGCTCCACCCAGCGTTGGGCCGTCTCCGCCCGGGGCAGAGCGTAGTAGGTGGCGTCGACCTCGACCAGGGGGAAGCGGTCGGCGTAGTGGCGCAGCCGCTCCTCGGGGGTGGTCACCCCCCGCGGGTAGAAGACGCCGGGGCGGGTCATGGTGGGGTCGGTCCAGGAGGCGACGCCGACCCGGATCTCGCCCTCGGGCAGGTGGATGGGGGGGCCGGCGCCGAGCGTCTCGACCCGGCGTGCCGCCTCCCTCCAGCCGGGGTCGTGGAGGTCGGCCGGGGCTGCCACCGTCCTTCGACGCTACCAGGCCGGGCCGGCCCGGTGGCCGGCCACCCCTCCCGGCGCCGGCGTACCCTGGGAGCGTGCACGTAACGCAGCCTCCCTCATCCCCGAACCGCTCGGAGGCGGCGGTCGAGGGCGGCGATCCGGCCTGCTGGTTGCACCTCGTCTGCCCGGAGTGCGGCCGGCTCGACCCCGACCCGGAGCGGCGGGTCTGTCGCGCCTGCGGGGCGGCCCTGCCCGATCCGGAGGAGCCCTGACCGACCTCGGGCGGGAGGGGCCGCGGTCGGCCGACGGCCTTCGACGAGCGGCTTAGCATTCGGTACATGAGCCGCCGGAGCGAGGCCGCGGCGCCGGACGGAGGCCCGGCGTGATCGCCCTGGAGGCGGAGCCGATCGGGTTCCCCTTCGACCCCAGCGTGTACCTGGGGCTGTTGGCCCTGGCCGTCGCCTACCTGGCCCTGGCCCGGGGAGAGCGCCTGGGCTGGCTCCGGATGGGCTGCTTCGGTCTGGGCCTGCTCGTGGTCTGGGGGGCGCTGGAGACGCCCCTGGACCCGCTCGGTGACGCCTACCTCCAGAGCGCCCACATGCTCCAGCACATGCTGCTGATGGTGGTGGCGCCGCCGCTGCTGCTGGCCGGGCTCACCCCGGCCATGGCCCGACGGCTGCTCGACCGGGTGCCGGGGCTGGGCCGGCTCAGCGAGCCGGTGCCGGCCCAGGTGGTCTACGCGCTGGTGGTCGTGGTCTGGCACCTGCCGCCGGCCTACGACCTGGGCATCCAGAACCAGGCCGTCCACGTCTTCGAGCACCTGACCTTCCTCGCCGCCGGGGTCCTCTACTGGTGGCCGGTGCTGGACGCTACCTCGAGCCAGGCCGGCTGGCGCCTGAGCGACCCGCAGAAGATCGTCTACTTGTTCATCGGCATGATGCCGATGATGCTGGTCTCGCTCTCGCTCCAGTTCTCCCGCCAGCTCTTCTACGCCCCCTACGCGACCGCGCCCCGGGTGGCCTCCGGCATCGGCCCCGTCCTCGACCAGACCATCGCCGGCATCGTGATGATGACCATGGACATGGCCAGCTCCGCCTGGGCGCTGCTGGTCATCTTCTATCGCTGGATGCAGGAGGGGCTGCGCCAGGACCTCCAGGAGCGGGACCGCGGGCAGGAGGCCGGGCCGTTGCCCGGCGCCGGTCCCGGGCGCTGAGCCGGCGCCGGCGGCCCGAGCCCGAGTTCAGAACCGGGGCTCGCGGTACTCGTCGGGACGTTCCTCGGGGAGGAGCCAGGGGAGCGCCTCCGACATCGGCTTGACCAGCGTCCGGTACTCCTCGTGGCTGAGCCACTCCCTGGCGATCAGGGCCAGCGCCGCCCGGCGCGCCGCCTCGGCGGCGGTCCGGCCGGTGATCGGGTCCTCCGCCCGCCACTCCTGACCGTGGGTGAGCCGGCGCAGCTCCTCCTCGGCCGTCTCCAGGGCGGTCTCCAGACCCGCGGAGCGGATGGTCGCCTCCGCCTTCCCGCAGGCCTGGTCGCAGAGGTCGAGCTCGGGCTGCCCGTAGCGGCGCCAGCCCCAGGCCACCCGCTCGATCCCACTGGGCCCCAGGACGCGCGTATCGGAGAGCAGGCGCTGGATGCCGTCGGCGCGGCGGGGAGCCTCGGGCCTCGAGTCTTCCACCTGGGCACCTCCTGGTGGGCCGTGATCGGTCCTCGATTCCATGGTGAGGGTTCGCGGTCCTGGCCGCACGGATCGTGCTCGGCCCTCACTCCCAGCGAAACGTGGCCGAGGCCAGGCCCGCGCCCAGGACCGCCCACACCGCCAGCTCGACCAGGTCGCGGACCGGCAGGCCGCCCTCCCCCAGGGCGGCGCGAAGGCCGTCGGTGAGCGCGGTGATGGGCAGCAGCTCGGCCGGTCCGCGGACGGCGGCGGGCAGGTCGGAGACGGGGAAGACCACCCCTCCCACCACCAGCAGCACCAGGTACACCAGGTTCGCCGCCGCCAGGGTGGCCTCGGCCCGCAGCAGGCCGGCGAGGAGGAGCCCGAGGCCGCTGAAGGCCGCCGTGCCGAGGAGGATCAGGAGCAGCGCTCCCGCCACCGAGCCGTGGGGCCGCCACCCCAGTCCCAGGGCCACGAGCCCCAGGACCACCACCTGGATCGCCTCCACCCCGAGCATGGCCGCGGTCTTGCCCAGGATCAGGCCGGAGCGGCCCAGGGGCGTCGCCCCCAGGCGCTTCAGCACCCCGTGCCGGCGGTCGAAGCCGGTGGCGATGGCCTGCCCGGTGAAGGCGGTGGACATGACCGCCAGCCCGATCACGCCGGGCAGCAGGAAGGCCACCCGGTCCCGGACCCCCAGCACCGGGGCGACCGAGAAGACGACCAGGACGAGGATGGGGATGGCCAGGGTGAGCAGCAGCTGCTCGCCGTTGCGCAGCTGGAGGCGGAGCTCCATGGCCGCCTGCGCCGCCACCCGGCGCAGCGCCGGTGCCGACCCGGGGGCGGGCGCGAGAACCCCCCTGGCCTCCATCACGATCGCAGCTCCCGGCCGGTCAGCTCCAGGAACACGTCCTCCAGGGAGCGGCTCTCGATCCGCAGGTCGCCGGGCAGGACGCCTCGGTCGGCGCACCAGGTGGCCACCTCGGCGACCACCCGGGGTCCGATCTCCCCCTCGACCACGTAGTGCCCGGGTGAGACCTCGCGCGCCACGTGTCCCGAGGGCAGCGCCGCCGCCAGCCCGGCCAGGTCCAGCCCGGGCCGGGCCCTGAACTCCAGGCGCCGGCGAGCGCCGGCCTCGGTCAGCTCCGCCGGCGCGCCCTGGGCCACCACCCGCCCCCGGTCGATGATCACCACTCGGTCCGCGAGGCGTTCCGCCTCCTCCAGGTAGTGGGTGGTGAGGATGACCGTGACCCCGTCCCGGCGCAGCTCCGAGATCAGCTCCCAGGCGGCCTGGCGTGCCTGGGGGTCGAGCCCGGTGGTGGGCTCGTCGAGGAAGACCATGGCCGGCCGGCCCACGATGGCCAGGGCCAGGGAGAGCCGTTGCCGCTGCCCGCCGGACAGGCGCCGGCAGGGCACGCCTGCCACCTCGAGCAGGCCCAGCCGCCGCAGCAGCGCCGCCGGGTCCAGCGGATTGGCGTAGTAGGCGGCGACCAGCTCCAGCATCTCCCGGGGGCGGGCGGCGGGGTAGATCCCGCCCTGCTGCAGCATGACCCCGATCAGCGGCCTCAGCCGGCGGCCCTCGCGCCCGGGGTCGAGGCCCAGCACCCGCACCTGGCCGGTGTCCTGACGGCGAAACCCCTCGCAGATCTCCACCAGGGTGGTCTTGCCGGCCCCGTTCGGCCCCAGGATCGCGGTCACCGCGCCCAGCCCGGCGCTCAGGGAGACGCCGTCGAGCGCCGCCCTGGGCCCGTACCGCTTCACCAGGTCCGTCACCTCCAGCGCCACGCCGGCCATGTTGGCCAGTGTAGGAGAGCCGTGGAGACGACAACGGGCCGCCGCGCCCGGGTGACGGCTCGCTTCCGCTCGCTTGCTCGGGGTGGGCGAGGAGGTTACCCTCCTCGCACCTCCACCGAGCATGGCTGCGGGGGTGAGATCAAGCGTTGGAAAACGTGCGGCCGAAGCCGCTGGTCACTCGTTTGTGCAGAGCTGTAAACAGTCTACCATCGAGGACGGCTCCAGGGTACGTCAAGGGCCAGGCCCGCGCATCGCCAAAATTGATGAGGCGCCGGCGGCCGCTCACGGCGCCTCCCGGCTCGGGCCGAACCCCAGCTCCCGGGCCAGGGCCACCGCGGCCAGCTGGGAGCTGACGCCGAACTTGGCCAGCAAGGAGCGGATGTGCGTCCGCACCGTGGCCTCGGAGATACCCCGGGAGCGGGAGATGCTCTTCGCGGCTCGGCCCGCCATCAGGTCGGCGAGCACCTGCTCCTCCCTGGGGGTGAGGTTGACCTGGTGTCGCGAGCGGAGCAGCGCCTGCTCGAGCCCGGGAGCGGCCAGAGCCCCGATCACGGTCAGCAGGCGGAGGTGCTCGGCCGTCCAGGTGACGTGGCGATAGCTGCGGGCGGAGATCACGCCCACCCGACGGCGCCCGACCGTCAACGCCGTGGCGATCCCGCTCTTCAGGCCCTGGGAGACGGCAGTCGCGACCGCGTAGGCCGAGCTCGGATAGTCGCGGATGACCAGCGGGCGATCGGCCTGGAAGGCGGCGCCGGTGACCCCCTCGCCGGGAGCGAAGCACCGAACCGCTCGGGGGTCCCAGGCCGGGTCGTTGTAGGCGACCGGCGCCAGGTGGCCGCCGTCCTCGTGCCAGAGGAAGAGGGAGCCCGCGTCGGCGCCGAGCAGGTCGCGGGTCAGGTCGACGGTCAGGAAGGCGAGGCGCTCCAGGTCGGCGCCCTGGGCGGTGGCCAGGGCCAGCTCCCCCAGGGCGCCGACGACCTCGTGGGCGGGGGCCAGCGCGGCAACCGGGGGGATGACGACGCCGTCGCCGGTCTCCTGCGCCGGAGCCCGGAACCGCGTCCGGATCCCGGCGGATCGCGCCGCTTGCGATTCCCGCCCGGCCGCCGTCTCAGGCCCGTGGCCGGGCCGGTACGTCCGCCCGCCCCACCTCGGAGGCGCGGCCGCCCCCCTGCTGCGACCCGTCACTTGCCATCCTCCACCGGCCCCTCCAGCCACGATCAGCATAGCCCGGGGGACCCGCCCCCGGGTGGGCCGTGCTCGGACGGGGGGCGCCGGGCACCCGCCACCGGTACGGTCGGCGGAGAGCGACGCACGGGCGGGGGAGCCGGCCTCGGCGGAGGGTGTGGGCCGGCCGGCGTCGGGTTGGGGAGGTATCGGCCTGACGCTGCCGCGGCGACCTCTCGGTCGCGCCCACATCGAGACCACGACGCTCGGCCCGGGAGCCCGGGCCATGGGTGGCGGGGGCTGGGCCTGCGCCCGGGGCTCGCAGGACGACGGGCAATCGGTCCGCACCATCCACCGCGCGGTGGGGCGGGGCGTCGACCGGGTCGACACCGCCGCCGGCTACGGTCGCTCCGAGGCGGTCGTCGGCCGGGCGGTGAGGGCACTCCCGTGGCCGACCGCCTCCTGGTCGTCACCAGGTGCGGCCGGCGTTGGGAAGGGGGCGGCGACCGCTCCAGGGAACCCTGGCAGGCCCTCCGCCCGGAGTCGACCCGGGAGGAGGTGGAGCGCTCGCAGCGCCGCCCGGGCGTCGAGCGCAGCGATCGCTACCGGTTCCACCGGCCGGACCAGGTGGGGACGCCGGTGGGGCACTCCCGGGGTGGGGTGGCGTGCCTGACCGAGCCGGACAGGATCCGGGCCAGGAGCGCCTCCAACTCCGACCTCCCCGGCTGGAGCGGGCCGAGGCAGTGGGTCACGTGCGCTCGGTCCAGCCGCCGATCGATGACCTGGCGTGGGGTGCGGCCGAGGCCGTCCCCCGGACCCAGCGGCACGGCACCCGCGTGATCCTCTCCCGGCCGATGCGGTCCGGTCTCCTGGCCGACGCCGCTCCCCCGGGCGCCTGGCCGGGGCCGGTCGGTGACGGGCGTCGGCCGGATCCGGGGTTCCGGGAGACCCGGCGGTCGCGCGACCTCGCCCTGGTGGAGACGCTGATGCCCCTGGCCCGGCGGGTGCGGTCGGCCTCGCCGCCCTGGCCCTGGCCCGGGCGCCGAGCCGGCCGAGGGTGACCGGGGCGGTCGTGGCGCCCGCTCGCCCGAGCTGGTGGAGGGCGGGTCGACGCCGCCCACCCGGCCCTCGACGAGGTCGAGCCGGACGTGCCGGCCGCGATCGAGCCAGCGGGTGGGGCGGCCCGGACCTGGGTCCGGGCCGGGGGGCGCCGCCGGCCGACTATGATCTGGCCTCGCCGTGAGCGACGACGCCCTCAACCATCCCCAGCGGCAGGCCGCCACCCATGCCGGCGGCCCCCTCCTGGTCCTGGCCGGGGCCGGGAGCGGGAAGACCCGGGTCCTCATCGCCAGGATCGCCCACCTGATCGAGCACGGGACCGACCCGGAGCGCATCCTGGCCCTGACCTTCACCAACCGGGCGGCCCGGGAGATGACCTCCCGCCTCCGGGCGCGGCTGGGCCGCTCCCTCGGCGACCTCTGGATCGGGACCTTCCACGACATGGCCACCCGCATGCTGCGGGTCCACGCCGGCCGGCTCGGCTACGGCGAAGGGTTCGCCATCTTCGACGAGGACGACGCTCGTTCGATCCTGAAGCGCGCCCTGGCGGAGCTGGGCGCGGAGGCCGGCAAGGGCGACGTGGGCCAGCTCCAGGCCGCCATCTCCCGGGCCAAGGCCGAGCTCCGACGGCCGGAGGACGTCACCGGGAGGAAGGCGGCTGATCGCCTACTCCGCGCCGTCTACGAGCGCTACCAGGCGCTGGCCCGCGAGTCCAACGGGATGGACTTCGACGACCTGATCCTCAACCTGGTGCAGCTCTTCCGGGTCGACGCCGAGGCCCTCGACCACTGGCGCCGGCGCTTCGCCCACGTCCTCGTGGACGAATACCAGGACACCAACCGCGCCCAGTACGAGCTGCTCCGGCTGCTCTGCCAGGAGTCTCGCAACCTGACCGTGGTCGGCGACGACGACCAGGCCATCTACGCTTTCCGAGGGGCCGACGTCCGCAACATCCTGGGCTTCCAGCGCGACTTCCCCGACGCGGCCGTGGTCCGGTTGGAGCAGAACTACCGCTCCACCCAGCCCATCCTCGATCTCGCCCACCACGTCATCTCCCGCAACCGGCAGCGCCTGGCCAAGCGGCTGTGGACCTCGCGGGTGGGCGGAGCCAAGCCGGTCCTGGTGCTGGCCCCCGACGATCGCACCGAGGCCGCCTTCGTCGCCGACGAGATCCTGGCCCTGGCCGAGTCCGAGGGCCGTCCCTTCTCGGACTTCGCCATCCTCTACCGCACCAACGCCCAATCCCGTTGCTACGAGCGAGCGCTGATGGAGCGGCGCGTCCCCTACCACCTGGTCGGCGGCCTCCGTTTCTGGGACCGGCGGGAGGTCCGGGACGTCATCGCCTACCTGCGCTTCCTGGTCAATCCCTCGGACGCGGTCAGCTTCGACCGGATCGCCAACGTGCCCCGCCGCCGGATCTCGGAGCGAACGGCCGGGGCCGCGATCGCCGCCGCCTCGGACGGAGGGATGTCCATCCTGGAGGTCTGTGGCCTGGCCGACCAGGTGCCGGTCCGTCCCGACGCCCAGCGGGCGCTGGCCGCCTTCCACGCCGAGCTCGCCCCGCTGGCGGCCGAGATCGGCCGCCGCCGGCCCGCCGAGCTGATCCAGCTGGTGATCCGGCGCTGCAACCTGGCCGAGCACTACGACGACGGCACGCCCGCCGGCCGGGCCCGGCTGGACAACCTGGTCGAGCTGCGCTCGCTGGCCGAGGGCTACGACCGTCTGGCCGTGGAGCGGGCCCTCGACCGCTTCCTCACCGACGTCGCCCTCGCCTCCGGGGCGGACGAGGCCGATGGCGCCCGCGACCGGGTGACCCTGATCACCCTCCACATGGCCAAGGGCCTGGAGTACCCGGTGGTCTTCCTGACCGGTCTGGAGGACGGCATCCTGCCCCACGAGCGGGCGCTGGCCGACGAGGGCGGGCTGGAGGAGGAGCGTCGGCTCTGCTACGTCGGCATCACCCGGGCCCAGCGGCGCCTCTACCTGACCACGTCCGGCGTCCGCACCATCTTCGCCCGGAGCGTCACCCTGGCCTCCAGCCGCTTCCTCCACGACGTTCCCCCGGAGACCTTCGACCTGGTGGAGCTGGACGGCCACCGCGCCTCGAGCCTGGCGGCCAGCGTGCGGAGGGCCCGTGGGGCCTCGGCCTGAGCCGGCCGGCGCTCCGGCCCTCGGCGCTCAGGGATCGCGGCCGGCTCGCACCGCCCGCGGCCAGAGGTCGCCGTGCTCGCTGAGGTAGGCCAGCGCCCGCTCGCGCTGGTACCAGTGGAAGAGGGGCACGCCGAGGCGCGAGGCCAGCCGTGCGGCCGGCCTCCGGCCCACGCCCGGCGGTCGGATCAGGCACACGATCCGGGCGTGCTCGGCCCGGAGCACGCCGTTGCCATGGCGGAGGACGCGGCCGCTGAGCGCCACCGCCCCTAGCAGGTGGAAGGAACGGCCGACGGCCAGGTCGGCGGCCACCACGCCGCCCAGCCCGAGGCCCATGGCCAGGGCGATGACCAGGGCCGGCAGCCAGCTCCCCCGGTGCAGAAGGGGCCAGTCCATGGCCAGGAGCAGGGCCAGCCCCCCCAGCGCCGCCGCGCTCAGCAGCGCCTGGGCGGTGAAACGCAGCGGCAGGGTGGCCTGCTCGTAGAGGCGGCGGTCGCCCAGGCCGGGCCAGCCGTCGATCGCGTAGACGCCGCAGGTGCAACCCGGGTCCGGAGCGGGATGACCCTCCGGGCACCGGGCCTCCATGGTGGCCTCCCTCCAGGGCTCGCCCCGGATGCCGCTGATCGCGCCGTCGCCGCGGACGACCCACTCCCGGAAGCCCAGCACCGGCAGGGGGGCGGCCATCAGCGACCGGCGGGCTCGGCCTCCCGCTCCGGTTGCTCCACCGGCGCCGGCCCGGACGGCGGGGCGGACGTCTCGTCCTCGCGAGGGATGGTGATCACCTCCGGATCGCCGACGATCCTCATGGCTTCGAGCATAGACGCCCGAAACCGGTTGGCCACCGGCGTCCGTGGCTCCCCGCCCGTGGCCGGACGGTCGGCACCGGGGGCTACAGTTGCCTCCGTGAGCCTGGAGACGGCACTGGCCCTCCTGGGGGCGATCTCCGGCTTGGCCTGGCTGGGGATCGCGCTGCATCCCGCCCGGCCCTGGGACCTGCGCCCGGTGGGCGACGACGAGCCCCCGTCCCCCGACCCCGCCGCCTGGCCCTCGGTCGGGGTGCTGGTGCCGGCCCGCAACGAGGCCGCGATGCTGCCCCACACGCTCCCGGCCCTGCTGGCCCAGGACTACCCCGGGGAGTGGCGGGTGGTGGTGGTCGACGATCGCTCCCAGGACGGCA
>DASRBU010000268.1:0-6217 GCA_035653475.1 Candidatus Dormiibacterota bacterium
CCCGGAGGGGTCGACCTCGGGCACGACGCCGGCCTCGAAGACGTGGCCCGCCTCGGGCGCGCCGGCGGACTCCATGCGCCGGAGCTGAGCCCGGAACTCCTCGGACCGGTCGAGGGGCCGGCCGGCCTGGCCGGCCCACCACCGTTCCCACTCCCGGTCCTGGCGCTCGCGAAGCTCGCGCCACTGCCGGGAGTGCTCCGAGCGAAGCGCCGGGCGCCGCTTCGAGGGGGCAGCCCTCAGCTCGGCCTCCTGTCGCGCCAGGAGCTGCGCCCGCTCCGCGTGCTGTCGAGCCCGCAGCTCGGGCTCGGCTCGGGGAGTGGCCGAGGTGCTGCCCGGCTCCGGGGCGACAGCGTCATCGCCCCCGGGCCGATCCGCGGCCCGGGCAACACCTTCCCCGGACGAGGTCGGCGCCAGGGGCACGGTCCGCACGCTGCCCCTGGCCGGCGGCTCCCCGTCGGCGCCATCGAGGGCGAGCGGCGTGACCCGAAGGGCGCCGGCAGGCGCCGCCGGCCACGAGGGCTGCGGAGGCGAGGGATCGCCTTCGGCCGCCACCTCCTCATCGCCTCCGGCCGCCGGTGGTGCGGACGGCCACGATCGGAGCCGGGAGGGCGCGCCCGGGACGCCGGCCGAGCCGGTTGGCCCGGGGTCCCCGCCGCCCGGGCCGGGGACCGGTGGCGTCGAGGACGAGGAAGTGTCAGGCGGTCGCAGCCGGGCGGCGGCGGTCGTGAGGAGGTCATCGGCCTCCCCCACCAGCCGATCCAGCTCATCGGCTCGGGGGCTGGTCAGGAGCTCATCGACCCTGACCTTCAGCTCCGGGTCGAGGTCCGCCAGCGAGACCAGGGCCTCGAGCCGTTCCACCGCGGCCATCGCCCCGGAGCGGATGCCACGCAGGATCTGCACCACGCCGTCGGCCTCCCTGATGGCCGCGTCCAGGTCCCTCAGGAGGAAAGGCATGGGGTCCTCGACCAGGCCCCCCGCCGCGATCGCTTCCTGCGCCGCCCGTGCACCCTGCCGGTAGCGCGCGACGGCGTCGTTCAGCTTCGCCGCGATCTGGTCGACCGCACGCTCGCCGTCGGGCCCGGGGCCCGTCCACCACGCCCACTGGCTCACCGCCAACTTCACGTCCAGGTGGGCGAGCACGCGCTCGGCCTGCGCCGCGTGCGCTCGGGCCCTGGCTGCGAGCTCGTCGTCCGCAGCCGGTCGGTTGCGCTCGATCCAGGCCCGAACGTGCCCGAGGTACCTCTCCAGGGGGGCACGGAGGTCCTCGATGGCAAGGGGCGTGTCCGGGATCGGCCCGGCCAGCAGCTCCTGCAGCCTGGTGTCGGCGGTGAGCAGCGTCTGCCGGCGGTTCGAGCGCGGATCGTACCGCGTCGCCACCAGACCCTCGGCGAGATCCGGTTCCGGCAGCGGCCGCGCCGTGGCCGCGGTCTGCGCGATGGTCCCGAGATGCCGGTCCTTGAGCCCCTCCCAGGGGGGAGGACCCATCAGCGAGCGGTCCCGGAAGACCCTGCGCTGCGGTACCCGTGGATCGGCGTACTCGTCGTTCAGCCCCAGGTAGTGGCCGACCTCGTGGGCGTACGGATAGAGCGGGGCGCCGAAGGTCCGGTCGCTCCACCATGGGATGTCCACCGACCAATCGCCGGCCGTGACCGGCCTTCGGTCGGAGTGGAGGTTGACGTGGACCGCCCCCGGGATCTCCGCCTCGACGAACCGGACCTCCACGTGCAGGACGGAGCCATCGGGCAGACGGTTCCGGGGAGCGTTGAGGTAATGGTCGACCGACCAGCGGGCCAGTTCCTGGGTGAGCGCGACCTCCTCCGGGGTCACGTCCGGGTCGGGCTGGAGCCGGATCCAGACCGTGACCACGGTCATCGCCGGGTGCTCGACCCCAGCCGGATAGCGGTAGACGTCGAACGCCCGGTGGGCGCCGAACGCTCCTTCGACGAGCTCCCGGCGATCGACGTTGCCGGCGGAAGGGGCGCCTTCGTTCTCCATCCGACGCAGCGCCGCGGCCAACTCCTGCCGCCCGTCGGCGTGCCCATAGAAGCGCTCCTCCCACTCCCGCCCCTGGGTCTCGAGAAGCCGGCGCCACTCGCCCGACAGCCGCTCGAGTACCTCGCCCCTCCGACCCGCGGGGACCTCCTTCAGCTCCGACCAGGCTTCGCGGATGAACTGCTCGCGCTCCTCCCGTTGGCGACGACGGAGCGCCTCCTCGGTCCCCGAGCCGTGACCCCTCCCCGAGATCCGAGCACGCAGATGTCGCCACCAGCCGGCGAGATCCTGGCTCCCTGGCGCCCCCTGGCCTGGAGCCGGGGCGCCGTCGCCCGCGAGCGGCTCGGCGAGGTCACCGTCCTCGGATGCCGCCATCGCACCTGTCTGGGATGTCGGGCCGGATGGGGCCAACTCCGACCCCTCGGCCACGGGTGGGGCACCGCCGGCATCCACCTCGGCGGGACGGGGCGCCGGGACCCGGCCCGGCCCGCGCGGCGGCGTTGCCTCCACTGGACCCCCGCGCTCGGCCATGGCCTCGGGAGGGGTCCTGGTCGGCAGGGCGAAGCCGAGCCGTTGCAGCTCGGCGGCCACGGTCGTCAGCACGGCGTCCGCCCGATCCACCGCCTGGGCCAAGTCCTCAACCGCCCCGCTGGCCAGGATCTCGTTCAGCCTGAGCCTCAGCCCGGGCTCCGGCCCGGCCGGAGAGGTGAGAGCCCCTCGCTCGCGGAGCCCGCTCTCCAGGGTGGACCGGGCTCCGCGCAAGGTGGCCACGGCGCCGTCTGCCCGCTCGACGAGGTCGGCCAGCCCGACGGCCAGGTCCTCCGCCTGCTGTCCCAGGGCCTCGACCTGCTCGGGCCTCTCCGTGACCGCTCGTCGTAGGGCCTCGACGGCCTGCTGGAGCCTCCGGCCGGCGTCCTCCAACGACGCACCCAGCTGCTCGATCGCGGTCCGACCGTCCTCCCCCGGCCTCGTCCATCGGTCCCACTGTCTCAGGGAGCGCAGAACGTCCCTCAGCGAGCGATCGGTCTCCGGGGAGGGTGCCGGCGGCCACCGGAACGCCTCCCGCATCCAGTCCGGAACCTCGTACCGGTACGCCTCCCGGCCCGGCTCGACGAGGTAGGCGTAACGCTGTCCGTGGCTCCTGGCCAGGGTGCGCAGGTCGCCCAACGAAGGACCATCGGCCCTCGTCCAGTACGGGTGGGTGTGCATCCACCAGCGCCGGATCTCCAGCGCCGGGTCGTCCTCCAGCCCGTACTTGCCGCCGGCGACGATGGCGAAGGTCCCCCCCTCGCGCTCGACCACGGCGATCTCCAGGTTCGTCTCTCGGGACAGGCGGCGAATCTCGTCCACCAGCCGCCAGAAGCCGGGCGACCCCTCGTCGAGCACGTCCGCCGGATCCACACCCGGCACGCTGACCGGTCTCGGTCGCTCCGTGTAGGGCAGGTGGGGAGGCTGGCGGAGGAGATCCGGATCCCCCGGCGGCAGCAGGTTCGGGCCGTGCTCGCGCCACCGCTCCTCCGTCAGCGGGCGGGTCACCTTCGGGCCCAGGGGCCGTGTCCTGCCCGGAGGTGGCTTCAGGGGATGGATGTGGTCGCTGCCCCCCGCGAGGCCGCCGTCCCCCAGCGTCGCCGCCGGCCCTCCGGCCATCGGCAAGACACCGCCGGCGTCCGCCTCGCCGGTGATCCTGCCGTGCACCTGGATCTCCTGGAGCCGCGCCACTGCGTGGTCGGCCTCCGCCTCCGCCAGGCCGGTCCCCAGGAGCATGGCCCGGTAGTCCTCCGGGCTCACCGACCTCACCTTCTCCACTACCTCCGGGTGGAGCGGCCGGTTGCGCCACGCCTTCACGAAGTCCGAGCTGGTGGCCAGGCCCGACTGCTTCGAGAAGCTGGCCTTGTTGTCGGTGAACGCCAGCCGCCCGTCCGGACGGACGATGGCGTTGAGGTTGTGCCGGTCGGCCTCGGCGCCGATGTAGTCCAGGACCGCCCCCATCTGCTGGTCCAGCTCCGGGTAGCCGGTGATCGGCCACTGGATGGGGCTGCCCTCGACCCACTCCTGGAGGCTGCCCTCGCCGCGCCCGGGCAACGACCTCAAGGTGGTGACCGGCACCAGGTCGAAGCCCAGCACCTCCGAGGTCCGGAAGAAGGCCAGGTTGTGCACCATCTGCCGTTCGGGCCGGACCTTCCAGACCGCCCGGCTGCCGTCGGCGAAGGTGACCAGGAACACCTCCCGCCACTCAGGCCAGTCGGGGAGCGGCTCCACCCTCGTCACCTCGCGGCCGGCCAGCTCGGCCTCGGCCGGTCCCGGCGGCCAGGCCGAGATCCCCTGGGGTGGAGCCGGAGCGGCCGCAGCTGCGGGCTCGGGCTCCGGCTTCTCCGCTCCCCGGTTCGATGTGGAGCGAGGCTGGGGGACCTCCTCTCGGTCGGAGACGAAGCCAAGGTCCGACCCCGTGGCCCGTCCCCTGTCCGGCTCCCCCTCTGCGTTCCCTCCGGCGTCGCCCTCGGGCCCTTCGACGCTCGGTCCCGCCGAGGCGGCGGGCGGCCGCAGCACGCCGGCCGGACGGGAGCTCCCGGCGCTCGGGGGCGGCACCTCGACCGGAGGTCGGGGCAACCAGCTCTGGGGCGGGGTCACCTCTTGCCCGGCCGGAGATGGGACCTCGGTCGTCGCCGGCGGGAGGACCTCCTGCCTCGGCAGCGGCGGGACCTCGCCGGCCACCGGGGGCGGGACCTCGCGCACGGGCTGCCGCCCGCCGGTCGCACCCGGTCGAGGGAGTTCGACGCCGGGGCCGGGCGGACGGGGCAGGGTCGGTACGTCGGGGTCCACGCGCGGCCTCTGTCCCGATGGCAGGGCGCCTGGCGGCGAGGCGGGCGGCTCCTGAGCGGGGCCGGGCGTCGGGCCCGAGGGCAACCAGGGTGGGCCTGCCGGGGTGGACGGCGCCGGAGCGCCGGGCCGTGGCAAGGGCGTCGGCACCTGGGTGGGATCGGGCGTCGGGCCCGGCCTCGGAAGGGGCGGGCGCGCCGGGGCGAGCGGCGCCGACGGCGCCGGGACACCCGGCGGGGGCACCTCGATCGAGGCCGGCCCGGGCACGGACGTGACCGGGGGCGTCGGCCGCGGCCCAACCGGTGGCGGTACCTCGGGGGGCGGCGAGAGGGTCAGCTCCGGAGGCGGCTGGGGCAGCGCGGTCAGGGGGGCGGGCACCTCGGAGACCCTCGGTGGTGAGGGGGTCGGCGCCACCGCAGGTCCGAGCCCGGCCGGAGCCGACATGCCCCACGAGGACGCCCAGCCCGACGTCGAACCCGCCACCAAGGCCGACGTCCTCGGCCATCCCCCGGCCCCGGCCGCGCCCGAGGCGGAGGGCGATCCCGCTCCGGCCACCAAGTCGATCGGCGGCTGCCCCGTGTTCTCGGTCCCGGCGACCGAAGCGGCCGTCTCCGGCGGGTCGGTGAGAGCGACGTCGACGCCCGACGTGGTCGCGGTTCGGGCCGCGGGGCCGGACGGCTCCGGGGCGGAGAACCGCGGCCCGGTCGGGCCTCCGGGAACGGTGGTGGCCGAGCCGTCGCCTGCCTCCGGCCCCATCCCGCTGGGGGCGGCGGGCGTGGAGGGGAAGTCCGTGTACGTCTTCCCCCCGATCACGACCGAACTCCCCGGGCCCGGCTGCCCGTTCCAGCCTGGAGGCTCCCAGCCCTTCGCGCCGGGCAGGTCGAGACCGGATCGCGGCCCCAGCCCTCCATCGCCGGGGCCGGTCGGGGGCGTTGGATCGATCCCGGGAGGGGACGGACCGTCCGATCCCCCCGACCCCGGGAACCGCGCCAGCAGATCCGCGACCGGATCCGCCCCTCCCGAGCCGGCGTCCGCGCCGAAGGTCACCCAGCTCCCGAGGCGCACGCCCTGGACCCCCGAGTCGCTGGCGATCGAGGGGCCGGTCGGGGCCACCTCACCATCCGGGAGCAACGTCATGGCCTGGGGACCGGTGGGGGCCCCGCTGCCGAGCTGCTCGGCCACGACCAGCCCCCGGACCTGTACCGAGCCGTTGGAGATGGTGACCGCCCCCTCGGGCAAGGTCTGGCTGACGGTCCAGCCCTCGCGCACGACCAGCTTGCCGGTGGTCGGGTCGATCAGCTCACCGGGCACGCTGTCGCGACCGGTCAGGACCGTGAGCTGGGTCTTGCCGTCACCGGTGCTCCAGATCTGGGTGAGCTGTCCGTCCTCGACCTTGAAGCCGGACACA
>DASRBU010000269.1:0-12337 GCA_035653475.1 Candidatus Dormiibacterota bacterium
CCGGGGAACAGCTGGTTCCTGCGCGGCACCACCGGCCTCACCGCCTTCCCCGGTGACGCCGCCCCCAGCCCCCCGCCGGGCTCCGCCCCGCCCGACTACGGCGTCCCCCCCGACCCCGGCACCGGCCCCCAGGTCGCGGGCCTCGACTGCCGGCGCCTGCCGATCCCGGTGTTCTGCCCGCAGCCGGCGCCGACGCCGCCCCCGAGGAATCGGTTCGGCGTACCCCTGCCCGGCGGCGGTGGCTGACCCTACGTGGGCCCGGGCGTGGCCCCGAGGGTCGGGCCGGGGCGGCGGCTGGAGCCGAGGTCGGCTGCGTAGAATCTCTGCCCGATGACCGCAGCCGAGCTCTCAGTGGTGACCGAATCATTGCCGGGGAGTCAGGTCGGCTTGACCATCGAGGTCCCCCAGGACCAGGTCGACCGGGCGTTCGAACGGGCCCTCGATCGGCTCGCCCAGCGCGTCCGCATCGGTGGTTTCCGTCCCGGCAAGGCGCCGCGACCGCTGGTCGAGGCTCGGCTGGGTCCGGCCGCGATCCGTGACGAGGTGGTCGAGATCCTGGTCCCCGGGGTGGTCAGCCAGGCCCTGCGCGACCGGCAGATCGACGCCATCGACCGTCCCAGCGTCGAGGTCCAGCAGTTGGAGCGGGGGCGCCCGGCCCGGCTCACGGCCCGGGTCAGCGTGATGCCCGAGGTCAAGCTGCCGGATCTGGACGCGCTCCAGGTGGAGCGGCGGAGCACGGTCGTCGACGAGGAGATGCTCCAGCGCCGGCTGGGCGAGCTACGTGAGCGCCTGGCCCAGATCCAGCCGGTCGACCGGGAGATCCGGGAGGGCGACGTCGCCGTCGTCGACCTGGAGGTCCAGGTGGACGGCCGCCGCATCCCCTCCGAGGCTCGCCGCGCCACCGAGGTGGAGGTACGCGAGGGGGAGGTGATCCCCGAGCTGCTTCCGGCCCTGCTGGGGCGCAGGGAGGGCGAGGTTGCGACCGCCGACGTGACCCTGCCCGAGACCCATCCCGACCCCCGGCTCCGAGGCCGGCCGGCCCGGCTCGAGGTGACCGTCCGGGGGGTCAAGGAGAAGGTCGTGCCCGAGCTCACCGACGAGGCGGCGAGGGAGCTGAGCGAGGGGCGACATCCGACCGTGGAGGACTTCGTCCGGGCGGTGCGGCGCGACCTGGAGGAGGAGGCGCGGCGCCTCGACGAGCTGGCCTTCGAGCGGGCGGCGGTCGAGACGGTGGTGAACGCGGCCCAGGTGGAGCTGCCCGAGGCGCTGGTCGCGCGGGAGGTCGATCGCCAGATGGAGGACCTCGCCCAACGCCTGCGCCGCCAGGGCCTGCGCCCGGATCGCTACTTCCAGTACCTGAACACCACCGAGGCCGAGTACCGGGACCGGCTGCGCCCGGAGGCGGAGGGTCGCATCCGGGTCGACCTGGTGCTGGACGAGCTCGGCAAGCAGATGGCGGTGGAGCCCTTCGAGGACGAGGTCACCGAGTACATGAAGGCGGAGGCGGAACGGGACGAGGGGATGGGGCGGGACCTGGATACCCTCCTGGGTAGTCCAGCGGTCCGAGCCTACTTCCGCCATCGCCTGACCCGGATCCGCGTCCTGGAGGGGCTGGTGGCCCGGCTGAGCGGGACGGCCGCGGGGACGTCGGGCGAGGCGGGGTAGAGCCATGGAAGACCGGACCTACAATGGGGTCATGGGTGGGAGCCAGCCGCTGGGCTACCTGGTCCCGATGGTGGTCGAGAGCACGAACCGCGGGGAACGCGCGTTCGACATCTACTCGAGGCTGTTGAAGGAGCGGATCATCTTCATCGGCACCCCCATCGACGATCAGGTGGCCAACCTGGTCGTGGCACAGCTGCTGTTCCTGCAGAGCGAGGACCCGGAGAAGGACATCTCCGTCTACATCAACAGCCCCGGCGGCTCCGTGAACGCCGGTCTGGCGATCTACGACACCATGCAGTACGTCCGCCCTCCGGTGTCGACCATCTGCATCGGGATGGCCTACTCCATGGGGGCCGTGCTGCTGGCGGGGGGTTCGCCGGGGAAGCGCTACGCCCTCCCCCACGCGAACATCCTGATCCATCAGCCGTGGGGCGGCATGCAGGGCCAGGCGACCGACATCCAGATCCACGCCCGGGAGATCCTGCGGACCCGTGAGCTGCTCAACTCCATCCTGGCCAAGCACACCGGGCAGCCCATCGAGCGTGTCCAGCAGGACACCGAGCGGGACTACTTCATGACGCCCGAGCAGGCGAAGGCCTACGGCCTGATCGACGACATCATCCGGGCCCCGGAGCCGGTGGCGGCCGCGGCCGACGGGAAGGCGCCGGGGGCGAAGGCGTGAGCGCATGATCTTCCGCCGCAGGGGCAGCAACCCCAGGGTGATCCGGCATCATCCCCGTTGCTCCTTTTGCGGCAAGGAGCGTGGTGAGGGAGGAGTGCAGCTTGTGGCCGGTGCCGGGGTGTACATCTGCAGCGAATGCGTCAGGTTGGCCAGCGAGATCTTGCGCCGTCATCGACATCCGGCCCCGGCGGGGATGTGAGGGGGTGACCAGGTGAGCGATCGCGAGGACCGCCGCCGCTACACGCGTTGCTCCTTCTGTGGGAAGGGGCAGGATCAGGTACGCAAGCTGGTCGCGGGTCCCGGGGTGTACATCTGCGATCTGTGCATCGACCTCTGCCAGGAGGTGCTGGAGGAGGACAGCCGCTCGGGCAACGCCAAGAAGGCCAAGACGGGCTTCATCCCCAACCCCAAGACCATCGCCGCCGCCCTCGACCAGTACGTGATCGGCCAGGAGCACGCGAAGAAGGTCCTCGCCGTCCAGGTCTACAACCACTACAAGCGGGTCTCGGCCTCGAAGATGGTCGGGGACGTGGAGCTGACCAAGTCCAACGTCCTGCTGGTCGGTCCCACCGGGTGCGGCAAGACCTACCTGGCCCAGACCCTGGCCAAGATCCTCGACGTCCCTTTCGCCATCGCCGACGCCACCAGCCTGACCGAGGCCGGCTACGTGGGCGAGGACGTCGAGAACATCCTCCTGCGCCTGATCCAGGCGGCCGACTTCGACATCAGCCGGGCCGAGCGGGGCATCATCTACATCGACGAGATCGACAAGATCGCGCGCAAGTCCGATAATCCCTCGATCACCCGGGACGTGTCGGGGGAGGGGGTGCAGCAGGCGCTGCTGAAGATCCTCGAGGGGACCGTCGCCAACGTCCCCCCTCAGGGGGGACGCAAGCATCCACACCAGGACTTCATCCAGATCAACACCACCAACATCCTCTTCATCTGCGGCGGCGCCTTCGACGGGCTGGACCGGATCATCGAGCAACGGGTCGGCCGCAAGGCGATCGGCTTCGGGGCACCGTCCACGAAACCGGCCAAGCGCGAACGGGCGGAGATCCTCTCCATGCTCCAGCCCGAGGACCTGCTCAGGTACGGCTTCATCCCGGAGTTCATCGGGCGGCTGCCGATCGTGGTGACCCTTCACCCCCTGGACGAGCAGGACATCGTCCGCATCTTGACCGAGCCCAAGAACGCCCTGGTCAAGCAGTACCAGAAGTTCTTCAACCTCGACAACGTCGAGCTGGTGTTCGAGGACGGAGCGCTGGAGGCCATCGCCCGCAAGGCGGTGGATCGGGGCACCGGCGCCCGGGCCCTCAAGTCCATCATCGAGGAGGTCCTCCTCGACACCATGTTCGAGATCCCGTCGCGGCCGGACATCAAGCGCTGCATCATCCGGCCCGAGGCGATCGAGAGCGCCGGTGAGCCGGAGTACGAGTTCGGCGAGGAGGGGGACCGGACGGCGGTGGTGGGCGAGTCCGCCTAGGCTCTCGGGGCCGAACCGGCCCCGTCGTGAGTGGGTCCGATGCGGGAGCTGCGCGGCCGACTCGCTCTGGTGACTGGCGCCTCCTCGGGGCTGGGGCCCTTCATCGCTCGGCGCCTGCACCTGGAAGGGATACGGCTCGTGCTCTCGGCCCGGCGGCGCCCGGAGCTGGAGCGGCTGGCTCGGGAGCTGGTCGGCTCCCGGGTGGTGACGGCCGACCTCTCGATGCCCGAGGAGGTGGAACGGCTGGCCGCCGAGGCCGGCCCCGTTGACCTGCTGGTGGCCAACGCCGGCGTCCCGGCCAGCGGTCCGCTGCTCGACTTCACCGTGGAGCAGCTCGACCGTGCGCTCGACGTCAACCTGCGCGCGCCCCTGGTGCTGGCGCGGTTGCTCCTACCGGGCATGGTGGCCCGGGGCCGTGGCCACCTGGTCCTGATCGCTTCCATGGCCGGTCAGGTGGCCGCGGCCAGGCTCTCGGTCTACGCCGCGACCAAGTTCGGCCTGCGCGGTCTCGGGCACGGCCTGCGGGCCGAGCTCCGGGGCACCGGGGTGGGGGTGTCGATCGTCAGCCCCTTCTACGTCGGCCAGGCGGGGCTGTGGGCGGAGACCGGCGTCCGCTCCTCGCTGGGGGAGGTGTCGCCGGCGCGGGTGGCGGAGGCAGTGGTGGACGCGGTTCGGCGCGATCGGGCCGAGGTCACGGTGGCGCCGGCGCCCGTCCGTCTCCTCCACCGCCTGCCCATGGCGGTGCCGGAGCTCGTGCACACGCCCCTCGGCCGCTGGGGCGCGCACCCCGGCCGGGCGGTGGAGGCCCAGCGGGCCAAGCGCTGAGCGGGCGCCGGCACCACGACCTACAATGGGGAGTCCAATGCGCCGCCAGCAGCTCGTAGCGGACGCACCTGCGGTTCGACCGGCCCGCTCCCGCTGAGCCGGTCCGCCGATCCTCCCGCCAACCTCACCGGAGTTTCACGCGCACCACGATGAGCCGATCCCAGACTACGTCGACGGCCGCGGCCATGGCCACGGCCTACGACCCCGGCGCCGTCGAGCCCGGCTGGTACGAGCGCTGGGAGGCGGCGGGGCTGTTCCGGGCCGATCCTCGGAGCCCGAAACCGAGGTACTCCATCGCCCTGCCTCCGCCCAACGTGACCGGCGAGCTGCACATGGGCCACGCGGTCAACGCCGCTCTCCAGGACGTCTGGGCGCGTTACCGGCGGATGACCGGGTACGAGGTGCTGTGGTTGCCCGGCACCGACCACGCCGCCATCGCCACCCAGAACGTAATCGAGCGCCAGCTGGCCGAGGAGGGGACGACCAAGGAGCGGATCGGTCGCGAGGCCTTCCAGGCGCGAGTGGAGCGGTGGTACCGGGAGGTGGGCCAGACCATCATCTCCCAGTTCCGGGAGCTGGGGGCTTCGCTTGACTTCTCGCGCACGCGGTTCACCATGGACCGGGGCTACGTCCGCGCCGTCCGGACCGCGTTCGTGCACTACTACGAGAAGGGCTGGCTCTACCGGGGGCCGCGCATCGTCAACTGGTGTCCGCGCTGTCAGAGCGCGATCTCCGACCTGGAGGTCGAGTGGCGCGAGCACACCGACCTGCTCTACTCCATCCGCTACCCGGTCGTGCCGGGGTCCGCGGCCGTCTCGACCCCGGGGCCCGGCGGGGGTGAGGGACCCTGGCTGGTGATCGCCACCGTGCGACCGGAGACGATGCTGGCGGACACGGGCGTCGCCGTGCATCCCGGCGACGAGCGATATCGACACCTGGTGGGGGGGTACGCGGTGCTGCCGCTGGTGGGCCGCCGTCTCCCCATCGTGGCCGACGAGGCCGTGGAGCCGGAGTTCGGGACCGGTGCCCTGAAGGTGACGCCGGGCCACGATCCCCTGGACTGGGAGATCGGGCGGCGCCACGGCCTGGCCGTGGTCGGGGCGATGCACCCGGACGGACGGATGAACGTCCCCGACCTGCCCGAGTACGATGGCCTGCCCGCCCTCGAGGCTCGGGAGCGCGTGGTGCGCGACCTGCGGGCCGGCGGCTACCTGGTCGACGCCCGGCCGTACGTCCACCAGGTGGGGCACTGCGACCGCTGCGGCACGGTGCTGGAGCCGATGGTGTCGGAGCAGTGGTGGCTGCGGATGGACGAGCTGGCGCGGAGGTGTCAGGAGGCCAGCGCCCGGGGAGAGGTGCGCTGGCATCCCCCCCGCTTCGAGCGCACCTACCTGGACTGGCTCGCGGGCATCCGGGATTGGTGCGTGAGCCGGCAGCTCTGGCTCGGCCATCGCATCCCCGTCTACACCTGCGGCAACGGTCACGTCTTCGCCTCGGTGGAGGAGCCGGAACGTTGCCCCACCTGCGGCGACGGGATGCTCGCCCAGGACCCGGACGTCCTCGACACCTGGTTCTCCTCGGCCCTCTGGCCGTTCGCCACCCTGGGCTGGCCGGAGGACACCGAGGACCTCCGGGCCTTCTACCCCACCTCCCTCAACGTCACCGCCCGGGACATCATCAACCTCTGGGTCACCCGCATGATCTTCAGCGGCCTGGAGCTGATGGGAGAGGTGCCCTTCGGCGACGTGATGATCAACGCCACCGTGCTGGCCCCCGACGGGCGGCGCATGAGCAAGTCGCTGGGCACCGGTGTCGACCCCCGGGAGATCGTGCGCCGGTACGGCGCCGACGCCCTGCGCGCCTGGGCCGCCCAGGTGGCCATGTCCAGCCAGGACGTGCGCTACGACGAGACCCGCATCGAGGGCTTCCGGCGCTTCGCCAACAAGCTCTGGAACGCCACCCGCCGGGTCCTGTCCGACCTCGAGGACACGCCGCCGTCGGTCCCGGAGACGGGGCTCGGCCTGATGGACCGTTGGATCCTCTCCCGCCTGGACCACACGGTGGCCACGGTCACCGAGCACATCGAGGACTTCACCTTCACCGGCTCGGTCAGCGCCATCTACGACTTCGCCTGGCACGAGTTCTGCGACTGGTACCTGGAGGCGGCCAAGCCGCGCCTACGAGCGGGGGATCCGGCGGCCCAGGGGGTGGCCACGCAGGTGCTGGACGTGGTCCTGCGCCTGCTCCATCCTTTCATGCCCTTCGTCACCGAGGAGCTCTGGCACCGGCTGCCGGGCGAGCGCGATTTCCTGGTCCGGGTCCCCTGGCCCCGCCCCATGGGACGCCGGGACCCCGAGGCCGAGGCCGCCGTCGGTCGTCTGATCGCCCTGGTGGAGGAGGTGCGACGGGCCCGGCAGGCGGCGGGCGCGCCCCGCCGGGGGGGAAGCCTGTGGTTGGAGGAGCCGCTGGAACCGGAGCTGGCCTCGCTGGCCGGTGAGCTGGCGGCGGTGGAGCTGGTCGCGAGCGCTCCGGAGCCCGGCATCGCCCTCTCCCAGGTGGCCGGTCGTGTCGCCTTTCCCACGGCCGGGCCGGGGGAGCCGGTCCATCGCGCCACCCGTCGGCGGCTGGAGCAGGAGCTGGAGCGGGTGCGGGCGCGCCTGGCCAATCCGGGGTTCCTGGAGCGGGCCCCGGCCCCGGTGGTGGAGAAGGAACGTGGCCGGTTGGCCGAGCTGGAGGCGGCGCTGGAACGCATCCGGCCGGCGTGACCGGGTGGGGCCGGGACCGCGACGCCGCTCGCCGTCCCGGACCGGCGACCCACTAAGCTAGCCCGCGATGTCCCTGGCCGCGATGCTCGTCCCACCCGCCCTGCTGGCGGCGGCGGCGATCCTCTCCTGGTCGCTGGGCCACACCGGCGTCGGGGCCGGCCGGGTCGTCTGCGCCCCCGCCGCCTGGCTCGCGGCGGGCGTGGAGGCGGTGGCCTGGTGGTGGGGCGGCCGGGTGCCGCTCGAGCTCAGCCTTCCCTTCGGCCTGGCCGGCGCCCCCCTGGGCGTCAAGCTGGACAGCTCGATCTTCGCCCTGCAGATGATCACCCTGCTCGCCCTGGCCCTGCTCTTCACCTTCCAGCCCCGGGACCCGGGCCGGGCGGCCCTGGCGAGCCTGGTGGGAGGCGTGGCCCTGGGAACGCTGGCGGCCAGCAGCTTGAGCCTGACCGCCTTCGGCCTCAGCGTCTGCTCGGGTCTGGTGTGGACCGCCCTCGCCTGGGACGAGCGGACGGAGGTGGGGGCCACCTGGGGGGCCCTCTCCCTGGCCTGGGTCCTCCTGCTCTGGGCGGCCGTGGTCCTGGAGGTGGTCGGGGGGACGTCGGTCTACTCGGCGGTTCCGGTGACCGCGCTCCAGGCCCCGGTCTTCCTCCTCCTGGCCGCGGCCGCGCTCCTCTGCGCCGGGGCGCTGCCCTGGCGGACATGGGTGTCGCTGGTCTGGAGGCGTGCCCGGCCTGCCTCGGGGTCCCTGGCCGTGGCCGTGCTGGTGCCGCTGGGGTTCTCACTCTTGCTGCGCGCCTATGCGCTGGGGGCGGGCCAGTGGCCGGGCGGCTGGCTCCACCCGCTGCTGGCCGGCCTAGGCGCGGCGACCGCCCTGGCTGCCGCCGGCCGGGCCCAGGCGGCGGGGTCGGTGCGCGCGGTGCGGGCCGAGGCGGTCCCCCTGGGCGCGGGGCTCACCCTGCTGGGGCTGGCCCTCGGGACCCCGCTCGGCGTGGCGGCCGCGGTGCTCTCCCTGGGCGGGCTGGGGTTGGTCGCCGGGCTCGTCCCGCTCCTCCCTGAGGGAGGGCTGGTCGCCTCCCTGGGGGACGCCCTGGCCTTCGGTGCCCCTCCCGCGCTGGTCTTCGGAGGATGGCTGCTCTGTGTTCAGGCCGCGCTCGAGGCCGGTCCGGTGACGGGCCTGATGGGCCTGGTGGGGGTCTTCGCCTGGTCGGTGGGGCTGGCCGCCGTGGCCCGGGCGACCTGGCTTCCCGCCCCGGCGGCTCGCTCGGGCTCGCCGGTGGGGCTCGCCGTCGGGGCCGGGCTCCTCCTGGCCGCCGGGGTCGGGCTGGGCGGCCTGGCCTCGCTGGTCGCGGCGCCGGTGGCCTCGGACCTGGCACCGCCGGGTTCGCACGGGGCAGCGGTCTCCTACCTGGGAGGGGGTGCGGTGGGCGTCACCGTTCCCTCGGGCAGCTGGCCCGCGGGGGCGCTGGGAGGAGCGGTGGCGATCGTGGGGGTGGTCCTCCTGGCGATCGTCGGCCTGCTCCGCAGACCGGGCCGGGAGCCGATCCGACCCCTTTCAGGGGTCGAGGGGGAGCCTGCCCGCGCTCGGCGGAGCGTGTCCGCCCTGGAGGTGAAGCCGCTGATCGAGCCCCCCTGGCGGGACCTCCGCGATCGCCTGGCCACCCGGCTGCGGGGACTGCGGGTCCCGTCGCAGTACCGCAGCCTGGTGCGTCCGAATGCCGTCGCCGCGGCCGCGACCCGGGGTCGGCCCTGGTTCTGGGCGCTCGTGACCCTGGCCCTGGCCTTGGTGGTGACGCGCTGATGGAGGCGGCCGCGGCGGCCGGTGCCGTGCTGGCCTGGCTGGGGGTGAGCCTGCTCTCGCTGGCCGACGCGCGTCGGGGGCTGGCCCTGGGGCTGGTGACGACCGCCCTGGGCCTGGCTCTGGCCGCGGCGGCATCGGGGCGGCAGCCGTCCGCGGCGGCCGCCCTGGCCGCGGGCGGAGCCGCGGGCTCGCTGCTCCGGCTGCGCGATGGGGAGCCGGGCTGGGGTCTCATGCGCCCGGGCTCGACGCCCCGCCTGGTCGCGGCCCTGCTCGTCTTCCTGGCTGCGGTGCTGCTGGTCGGTTCCGGCCTCGGGGTTCCCACCGGCGTGGCCCGTCTGGGGGCGATCGCGGTCGCGCTCCTCGCCCTGTTGCGGCTCCTGACCGTCGAGCGCCGCTCGCCCGCCCTCGGCTCCGGGGCCGCGCTGGCGCTGGGGCTGGGGGCGCTCGGCGGGGGCACGGGGCTCATGGCCGCGGCCGTGGCCGCGGTCGCTCTGGGCACCCTGAGCGGAGCCGAGGCGCCGGGCCCGGGTCGGTGACCGCGCTCCGCGCCTGGTTCCGTGATCCCCGGCCGGGGTGGTGGCTGCTGCTCGCGGGCGCGGCCGGGGCGGCGATGACGCTGCTCTGCCTCCTGGGCCGACCGCCGGGGACGCTCCTGCTCCCGCCGCCGTCGCGGGTGCTGCTGGCCTTCTCGGCGCCGGCCGTGGCGTTGATGGTCTGGCTCGCGCCCCGCGGGGATCGTCTGGAGCGGCTCTGCGCTGGCCTGGTCGGGCTCGGCAGCCAGGCGGTGCTGGCCTCGGTGCCGGACCTGCTCGCCGTCGCCGTGCTGCTGGTACCGGTCGGGTTCGCGGTGGCGGCCCGGCCGGGGCGCCGCTCGCTGTCCGCCAGGGTCCGCGGACCGGCGCTGGCGGCGGCGCTCCTGGGCCTGGGCTGGGCGCTGCTGCGCTCCCCGGGCCCCGCCTGGCTGGGTCGGTTGGGGGCGCTCGGGGTGGCGCTGGGCCTGGTGGCCGTCGGCGGCCTGGTCCCGTACCTCCAGGAGGTGGAGGACGGGGAGCCGGCCGAGACCTCGTACCTGGCCTGGACGGGCTTCCTGGCCCCCGCTCTGGCCCTCGTCCTCCCCTTTCGGCTGTTGCAGGGACACCTGCTCACGCCCGACGAGGGTATGGTCGTGGGTGCCGTGCTGGTCGGCCTGGGAGCCCTCAACCTGGCCTGGGGAGCGGTCGGGGCCTGGAGGACGGCCTCCCTGGCCGAGGCCTGGCGGGATTCGTTCCTGGTCGACTGGGGGTTCGCCCTGATCGGGCTGGGCCTGTTCGAGAGGGATGGGTTGGCCGCCGCCTACCTGGCCATGCTGGCCGTCCTGGGCGTGCGCACACCGCTGGCGCTGCTGGCCCGGACCGCGCCCGCGGCCGGGACGAGCCCGAGGCCGCTCGCCCTGGTCCTGGTCGTGCTGCTGGCCGGAGCCGCACCCTTCTCTGGCTTCCCGGTCCGGCTGCTGGTGCTCCGGGCCGCGACCGAGCTGGCCTGGCCCCTGGCCATCCCACTGCTGATGGCGATGGCGCTGGCGGCCGCCCACGCCCTGCGCCTGGCCCGGGCCCTCGGCTCGCCCCGGGGCCGCGACGCCATCGGTCTGGCCGTCGTCCTGGCCGTGAGCCTGGTGCTCGGCCTGGTGCCCGGCATCCTGCGCGGGCTGGGGGGGATCTGATGCCCTGGGGCGATGTCGCCCTCCAGCTGCTGGCGTTGCTGGTCTACCCCGGAGCGCTGTTCACCGGGGCCGTGGGTGCCGTCTGCGAGCTGGGGATCGGGCTCCTGCTCGGCGGCCGGGCCGGGGCGGCGGAGGCGCTCCGGCACCTGGTTGGGGTCCTGCGGGAGCTGCCCGGGGACCCGGCCGCGCTGCTCGCCTGGCTCTTCGCCTCGCTCGCCGCCTGCGGATCGTCCGTCCCTCTCGCCCCGGCCGCCTCGAGCGACGGCAACCTGCTGCTGTCGGCCGTGGCCCTGGCGGCGGCGGCCTGGCTCGGCGGCATGGCCTTCTCGGGCGAAGAGGGTGGCGCCCGCCGGCTCCTGCTGGGGCAGCTGTGCTGGCTCGTCGCCCTGCTGGCGCCGGCGCTCTCCGCGCTGAGCCTGCGGCCCCAGGCGCTGGGCGCCGTCACCGTGCCGGCCCTGATGCCGGTCAAGATCCTCTCCGGCCTGCTCTACCTCCTCTGCCTGCCCGTGCTCCTGGGGGTGCCCGTCGAGCCCCGGCACGGCATCGGGGAGCCCGCCTCGGGGTGGTGGTCACGCGGCGGAGCGGCGGCGCTGAGCACGCGCCTCCGGGTCTTCCTCTGGCTCCCCGCCTGCGGGCTCCTCGCCTCGGCCGAGGTGCCGCCCCCTCCGGCCGATCCCACCGGCGCGCTTCGCTTCCTGGGCGTGGTGCTGGGGCTGGCGGCAGCGGCGGTGGGCTCGGCCGCGGTCGCCCGCCGGCTCGGCTGGTCCCTGCAGCTGCGGCTGGCACCGCCGCTGGCCGGGCTGGTGCTGGTCGCCGCGGTGGTGACGATGGTCACCTCGTGAGCGGCGCGACACCGGGTGGGCCTGTTGTACAATCCCCCATCGTGCCCGAGCCCAGCGGATCGTTGACGGCCGTCGTCGTGAGCGGCGGGAAGCAGTACCGGGTCGCGCCCGGGGACCGGATCCTGGTCGATCGCATCGCGGCGGAGCCGGGGTCCGAGGTCCGGCTCGATCGGGTTCTCATGGTCGCGGAGGGCAGCTCGGTACGGGTGCTGCCCCAGGAGCTGGCGGGGACCGCCGTCGTGGCTCGGGTGCTCGCCCACCGACGGGGCCCCAAGATCGAGGTGCTCAGGTACCGGCCCAAGAAGCGGGTGCGGGTCCACCGGGGGGCCAGAGCCGCGCTCACAGCGCTGGAGATCGTGTCCATCGGCTCCGGCGCGAGGGCCGACTCCGGGGGCGTCCGTCGGCCCCGGCGAACGTCGGGGGCCAGGGTGGAGGACCAGTAGGCGGATGGCGCACAAGAAGGGCGGTGGCTCGTCGCGGAACGGTCGGGACTCCAATGCCCAGCACCTGGGCGTGAAGGTCTATGCCGGACAGCGGGTCTCGGCCGGGTCGATCCTCGTGCGCCAGCGCGGCAGCCA
>DASRBU010000270.1:0-43169 GCA_035653475.1 Candidatus Dormiibacterota bacterium
CGTGCTTGGCGTTGGCGCAGGAGCCGATGAAGACCTGGTCGACGCGGGTGCCGGCCACCTCGCCGATGGGGCGGACGTTGTCCACGGTGTGGGGGCAGGCGACCTGTGGCTCGAGCCCGCTCACGTCCGCGCGCACGGTGCGCACGTACTGGGCGCCGGGGTCGGGGAGGACCTCCTGGTACTCCTCGGGTGGGACGCCCCGCTCGGCCAGGTAGGCACGGCTGACGTCATCGGGCGGGACGTAGGCGTTCTTGGCCCCCAGCTCCATGGCCAGGTTGCACAGGGTCATCCGCTCGGAGACGGTGAGGCCGGCCGGGTAGCCGCCGTGGAACTCCACCGAGAGGTAGGTGGCGCCGTCGGCCGTCAGTCGCCCGATCAGCCAGAGCATCAGGTCCTTGGCGCTGACGCCCGGCTGCATGCGCCCCTCGACCTCCACCCGCAGCGATCCCGGCACCTTCATCCAGAGCCTGCCCGTGACCCAGGTGGCGGTGACCTCGCTGAACCCCACCCCGGTGCCGAAGGCCCCCAGGGCGCCGTAGATGGTGGAGTGGGAGTCGGTGCCGATGATGACCATGCCCGGCCGCACCAGCCCCTCCTCCATCAGCACCAGGTGGGCGATGCCGGCGTCCACGTCCCAGAACCTGGTGATGCCGTGTCGGGCGGCGAACTCCCGACAGAGGCGCTGGTCGTCGGCGGTCTTGGCGGTTCGGGCGGGGGAGATGTGATCCATGACCATGGCGATCCGGGAAGGGTCGTAGAGCCGGTCGGTGCCCAGCCGCTCCAGGGTGCGGATGCAGCGCCAGCTGGCCGAGTGGCTCATGTAGAGGTCGGGTTCCACGTCCACGATCTGCCCCGGCCTCACCTCCGGCAGCCCGGCCGCCCGGGCCAGCACCTTCTCCACGAACGTCGCCATCCGCTCGCTCACCTCCCTCGCCCCTCCTCGGCCGCCAGCACCTGCTTCAGGTAGGGGATCAGGCCGCCGCTCTCCAGGATGCGGCGCAGGCTCTCCGGGTAGGGGTCGAAGGCGAAGCTCCGCCCCGCCACCTCGACCCGACCCGCCCGGTGGTCCACCCAGACCTCGTCGCCGTCCCGGGCGACCTCGGCCGCGGCCGGGCACTCCACGGCCAGCAGCCCGGTGTTGATGCAGTTGCGGAAGAAGACCCGGGCGAAGGAGCGCGCCACCACCGCCTTGACCCCGGCCCCGATGAGGCAGGTCGCTGCCTGCTCCCGGGCGCTGCCGCAACCGAAGTTGGCCCCGGCCACGATCACGGGGGAGGAGCGGACCCGGGCCTGCACCTCCGGGCCCAGGGGTTCGAAGGCGTGCTCGGCCAGCTCGGCCGGATCGATGCTGACCAGGTAGCGCCCGGGGATGATGACGTCGGTGTTCACGCTGTCCCCGAACGTGACGCAGCGGCCGCCGACCCGGGCCTCCATCAGGGGGTGGTCTCCTCCAGGAACCACTCGGTCGGCACCTCCCGCCCCAGACCCAGGGCCTCGGCGTTGCGCAGGACGCGGGCACCCACGGCCGCGAACTGCAGCCCCATGCCGGTGTTGTTGGCAAAGACGGTGATCTGGTCGGCACGGGTGCGGCCCGGGAAGCGACCCACCAGCAGCTCGCCCAGCTCCCCGATCTCCTCCCAGCGTTTGCGCCCCCGGTGCACCGGCCCCAGGATGTCGATCTGCTGATCGTGCTCGATCTGGGCCCGGGAGAGGACCACGATCACGTCCGCCCGGTCGAAGGTGGTGTCGTCCAGCTCCCGCCGCGGCGGCTGGGTGCCGTCGGGCGAGGTGATCGCGGTGACGTGGGTCCCCGGCTCGAGCCAGCTCCCGTCGAAGCAGGGCTCGACCGTGGCCGTGGCGCAGGTCACCAGCTGGCAGCCGCGGACTGCCTGCTCGGGACGTTCCACCGGCACCACCCGCCGGCCGCTGCGCTGCGACCACTCCTCGCAGAAGGCCTCGCGGTGGGCCACGGTGGGGCTGTAGACGCGGACCTCCTCCACGCTCGGCCGGACCAGGAGCAGGTACTCGAGATGGGCGCCCGCCTGCCAGCCCGAGCCGAAGAGCCCGGCCACCTTCACCTCCGGGTTGGCCAGCTCCCGGATGCCGATGGCCGAGGTGGCGGCCACCCGCACCTTCTGCAGGTAGCTGTCGTGGATCACGGCCAGGGGCTCCAGGGTGCGCAGGCTGTAGAGGGTGACCAGGCCGACGAAGGTGTTGCCGGGCGCGGCCGGGATCAGCCGCCGACGCCGACCGCCGTTGGGCAGTGGCTCCAGGCCGGCCATGTCGGCCGTGATCCGGGTGGCCCAGACCCCGGAGGAGAGGTTCCCGCCCTCCTGCGACTTGAACCGGAAGCGGAAGCCGGGGTGGCGCTCGTCCTCCACCGGGAAGAAGGTGTGGTTGCGGGGGCGGTTGGCCGCCCGCTCCAGGGCCAGCTCGCGGTAGGCGGTCTCCAGGTCGGCGATGCACTCTTGGGGCCGGATGGCGCGCTCCACGTCGGCGTTGCTCAGGATCCTCATGCTCCCTCCTGGCTCCCCGTGAGTCGCTCGGGACCGCCGGCGGTCACCAGGTAGGTGTGCGTCAGCCGCGCCCCCGGTCGTCCCACGCTCAGGGCCACGACCGCGCCCGCCTCCAGGGGCAGGTCCCGATCCTCCTGCGGACGGTGATCGCCGCCGGTCTCCAGGTCCACGTGGTGGAGGACCGAGACGCCGTCCGTCTCCAGGGCCCGGCGGCTGACCCCGGGCCGGAGCCTCGCCTCCGCCGCCGTCAGCGGCGCCGGGTCGGGCGTCGTCCCCAACCCGCCCGCGATCGCGGTCCAGTAGCCCCGGTACTCGGCCACCACCTCGAGCCAGGAGTCCGAGGCCTGCACCAGGACGTCCTCCACCCCGCGCTCGCGCGCCGCCCGCTCCGCCGACGCCGTCCGCTCCGCCGGGGTGAGGCCGGCTGCCCCGGCCCGCCAGGCCCGGCTGGCCACGGCCGCGCTCTCCCGCAGCAACGCCAGCTCACGGGGCGAGGGCCGCAGCCGGGCCTCGCGGACCACGGGGCCGAGATCCTGGAGCCGCCAGCCGGGCAGCGCCACCGCCAGCGAGCGCAGGAGGGGGGCGGGCCACCAGCCCCGCTCCACCATCCCCAGGACCGCGGGCTGCCGCCCGCTCAGCCACTCGACCACCAGCCGGACCAGGTCCGGGCCGCTGCGCAGGTCGGCCACGGTCGAGGTGGCCCGCATCCAGGGATGGACGCGGGGCGAGAGCTTGGTGAGGAAGGTCGGCTCCCCCTCCGCCGGCACCAGCAGCAGGCCCTCGTTCCAGTAGAGGCAGAGGTTGGTGAGGTAGGTCAGGTCCCCGGAGCGGTGGACGTCGCCGTAGATGGCCGCCGCCTCCACCCCCCGCTCGGCCAGGCGTTGCTGCAGGGCCTCGACCCGGGCCCGCAGCTCGGCCGGCGCCCACTCCTCGAGCACCACCAGGCCCCGCTTCACGGCGCCACCTGGAACAGCTTCCGCTCGGTGGCGAGCAGGGGCTCGAAGCCGTCGGCGGTGACCACCACCGGGTCGCCGAGCACGTGGTATCCGGCCAGGGGGGTGTAGGTGTTGGGGTGGACGATGACCACCGAGCCCTCCTCCAGCACGGTCCGGTCGCCCTCCACGATCGCGGGCGTCTCATCGGGGTGGAGGCCGTGGCCGTGGCCCCGGACGCGGGTGTAGCGGGAGGTGCAGTACTCGCCGTAGCCGTGACGGCGGAAGACGTCGTTCTCGGCCCGCGCTACCTGGTCGGCCGTGACCCCCGCCCGAACCGCGGTCAGGCCAGCTTCCAGGGCCTCCAGGAACAGCTCCGCGGAGCGTCGTTGCTCCGCGTCCGGCTCGCCCACCACCGCCGTCCGGCAGATCTGGCACCAGTAGCCGTTGACCTGGGGGGTCAGCTCGGTGCGGACCAGATCGCCGACCCGCAGCCGCCGCTGGCCGGGGGGCGTCATGCCCATCACCTCCCGGCCCCCCGAGGCGATGAGCATGAAGTTGTCCTCGGCGCCCAGGCGCTTCAGCTCGTGCTCCACCGCCGCCACCACCGCGTACTCGGGCACGCCCGGGGTCAGGGCCCGGACGAAGGCCTCCCAGCCCGCCTCGCACACCCGGGCGGCGCCTCGGATCTGCTCCAGCTCCCAGGGGGACTTGACGCGCTGGACCGCGTCCACCAGCGACGTCGCCGAGGTCAGCTCGACGCCGGGCAGCTCCGCCTCGACCCGGGCCAGGATCGCCTCCGGCATCAGCTCCAGGTGGGCGACGCCCATCCGGCGCAGCCCCCGGGGCGGGTCGAGCCGCAGGGGGTGGAGGGGGCGGACGTCGGCCACCCAGCCCGCCTCCTCCACCGCCCGTCGGTCCTCCTCCGAGGCGACCAGGGCCACGGGATCGCCGGCGAGGGGGAGCAGGGCGAGGGCGAAGCTGGCCCTCAGGCGGGCGCCGGTGACGTAACGCACGTACTCCCGCCGCCAGCCGGCGGCGTAGAGGAGCAGCGCGTCCAGCGAGTGGTCGGCCATGCCCCGGCGCAGCCGTCCGTAGCGCGCCTCCCGCTCCGAGGTCGGCGGAGGCTCATTCATCAAGATTTGGACGGTCACCACGAAGATGATAAATCAGATCCGGGGCCCGGAGGCACGCCGTGGTCGGGGACCCGGTCGGTGCACCCACGCCGTTCCGCTGATCGCTACGTCCGGCCAGGGGCGGCCTCGATGGGGAAGATCCGCAGGGCGTTGCTGCCCAGGATGTCGCGCTTCTCCTGCTCGCTCAAGAAGGGGAGGTCGTAGATCCGGCTGGGGAGGTCGAAGTCCCAGTGCGGGTAGTCGGAGGCCCAGAGGAACTGCGTCGCTCCCCGACAGAGGTCGAAGAGCGCCTCCAGGTAGCGGAGGTCGTCGCCCCACTCCAGGGGCTGGGTGGCGTAGTAGAAGTCGCGCATGGTCTCGCTCGGCTTCCGCTCCAGGGAGGGGGCCTCCGAGCGCCGCATGAGGTACTCGTTGTCGAGCCGCAGCATCAGGTAGGGGATCCAGGCCACCCCGCACTCCATCCAGACGAAACGGATGCCCGGGAAGCGCTCCGGGATGCCGTGGACCACCAGGTTGGTCAGGTGGACCATGTTGGAGAGGGGGAAGCCCAGGGCGTGGACCCCGAGGAAGCGATCCACCGGCTCCAGCGCCCGTTCCTGCCAGCTGTAGAGGGGGTGGAAGGCGAGGGGCATGCCCGTGGCCTCGATCGCCGAGTAGAGCGGGACGTAGCGGTTGTGGTGCACGGGCTGATGGCGCAGGCTGGTGACCATCCAGCCCACCACGCCCCGGCAGCCGCCGAAGCGCTCGACCATGCGCAGGCTGGCCTCGGGGTCGCCGAAGGGCAGGTAGAGCATGGCCCTGACCACGTCGGAGTGGGGGAGCACCTCCTCGGTCAGCCAGCGGGCGTAGGCCCAGGCGATCGCGTTCTCGACCTCCTGCTGCGGGTGCAGGCCCAGGCTCAGGATGGAGGTGGGGAAGACGAACGAGTAGCGCACCCCGAGCTGTCGCATCTCGCGCTCGAAGCGCTCCAGCTCGTGGAGGACCCCGGGCAGGGGCTCGTCGGCCGAGAGGCGCCGCTTGATCCGGCCGGCGACCAGCTGGTCGCCCAGGATGGGCGGGATCAGCGAGAAGGCCCGGTTGCCCCCCATCCGCTCCGCCCGCCGCCGGACGGTCGGGTGCTCGATGTGGGCGGCGATGCGCTCCCAGGAGTCCAGCTCGAAGTGGTGGGCGTCCACGTCGACGATCGGGAAACGGTGGTAGCCGCGCTCGCGGGCCTGGGCCTCGGCGTTGGCCAGGACCCCCAGGCGGTCCTCGACCGGGGTGAACTCCAGGGGAACGGCCTGGTCGGCGGGGCTCATCCCCGATCCCCCTCCGACCCCGGCCCGGTGGTCACGTACACGCCGTCCTCGCGCTCCTCCACCGGGTAGGCGCGGAGGCGGAAGCGGGGGTCGCCCCAGCAGCGGCCGGTCTCCAGCTCGTACTCCCAGCCGTGCCAGGGGCAGACCAGGTGCAGCACCTCGGCCGAGAGCCGCTCCCCGACCACCGATCGGTCCCGATCGACGATCTCCTCCAACCGCCCCAGCACCTCGCCCTGGCAGACCGGCCCTCCCTGGTGCGGGCAGCGGTTGGCGTAGGCCACCAGCCGGCCGCGGACCCGGAACACGCCGACCACCTCGCCTCCGATTCGGAAGAGCCGCCGGCCCCCCTCCGGGATCTCGTCCGGTCGACCCAGCCGCCACTCCACCCCGCCGTCACCTCGCCCCGATGGCGCCGGAGGGGGCCGTCGTCCCGCGGCCCAGGGCCTCGAGCCAGCCCAGCACCTCGGCCAGCGGCCACACCTCGCCGTACTTGAGCTGGATGTCGAGGAGGGCGATGGCGTGGGAGGCGGCGATGCGGTCGGCGACCGCCTCCTCGGGGACCACCACCCGGAGGTTGTGGGAGAAGGCGTCGACCGCGGTCGCCCGCACGCAGCCGCTGGTGACCATGCCCGCGACGATCACGGTGTCGACCCCGTGGTGGACGAGGAGGCTCGCCAGCTCGGTGCCGAAGAAGGCGCTGGGCCGGCGCTTGCGCACCACCGACTCGCCGGCCAGCGGCTCCAGCTCGGGCACGATCTGGTTGGGGTCCGGGAGCCCGGGCGCCGGAGGCCGGCCCGACGACTTCCAGAGCCCGCGCTCGGCGGGGTTGCGGGCGGGCAGACCGGCCGAGTAGACGACCGGGAGGCCCAGTCGGCGCGCCGCCCCCAGCAGCCGCCGGACGGCGTCGATGCAGGGGCCGGGATCGGGGCAGCTCAGGGGGTAGCGCCGGTCGGCGAAGGCCCGGGTCATGTCCACCACCAGCAGCGCGGGCCGGGTCCCGGGCTCTTGACGGCGGCCCCACTCCTGCCCCACCCGCGCCCACTCCTCCGCGCTCAGGTAGGGGTCCCAGACCGGCATCAGCCGGCCCCCCTGGCCGCGGCCAGGACGGCGCGGGTCACCTCGACGCTGCGGTCGAAGAGCTCGGCGCTCTCGTCGTCGCGGGGCCGGGGGAGGTCGACCACGATCTCGTCGCGGATGCGGCCGGGGCCGGCGCTCATGACCAGGATGCGGTCGGCCAGGAAGCAGGCTTCGAAGCAGTTGTGGGTGACGAAGAGCACGGATTTGCGCGTCTCCCGCCACAGCTGGAGGAGCTCGCGTCGCATGGCCCGGGCGGTGAACTCGTCGAGCCCGGTGAAGGGCTCGTCCATGAGCAGCAGGTCGGGGTCGACGGCGAAGGCCCGGGCCACGGCCGCCCGGTGCTGCATGCCGCCCGACAGCTGGTGGGGGTGGAGGTGGGCGAAAGGTCCCAGCCCCACGCGCTGCAGCCAGTCGTCCGCCCGCCGCCCCCACTCCGCCCTGGGGACGGCGGAGGTCTCGAGGGCGAAGAGCAGGTTCTGACGGACGGTGAGCCAGGGCAAGAGCCGAGGGCTCTGGAAGACGAACCCGATGCGCACCCCCTGGCCCAGGCCGACCTCGCCCGTGAAGTCGCGATCGAGGCCGGCCAGGACGTTGAGCGCCGTCGACTTGCCGCAGCCGGAGGGGCCCAGCAGGCACACGAACTCGCCCCTGGCGACCGAGAAGGTCACGCCGTCGAGGGCCTGGACGGGACCCCCGCTGGCGCGGCCCCGGTAGGTCCGGGTCAGCCGGCGAACCGACAGCACCTCGTCCACGGCTAGCCGCGCACCGCCGGGCGCCAGCGGAAGAGCCGGCCCTCGATGGGCTTCATGATCACGATCTCGATCACGATCATGACCAGGGTGAAGAAGAGGGTCCAGGCGAAGACGCCGGCCATGTCGAAGACCTGGAAGTTGTAGTTGAGCTGGTAGCCGATGCCGTTCGACCGACCCAGCAGCTCGACCACCACGGTGACCTTCCAGACCACCCCCACCCCGGAGCGGGCCGCCGCCATCACGTAGGGCAGTACCTGGGGGAACACCACCCTGGTGGCGCGTCGCCAGGAGGAGGCGCCGAACACCCGTGCCATGTCGACCAGGCCCTGGTCGATGGCCTTGGTCCCCTGCCATACGTTGATGGCGATGGGGGGGAAGGTGCTGAGCGCGATGGCCAGGACGGCGGCGCGGTCGTTCAACCCGAGCCACATGAAGGCGATGATCACGTAGCAGAGGCCGGGGATGGCGAGCCCGACCGTGATCCAGAGGTCGAGCAGCTTCTCGGCCTGGCCGTACAGGCCCATCAGCGTGCCCACCACGATGCCCCCGACCAGGGCCAGGGCGAAGCTGATGCCCATCCGCTCCAGCGTGATCAGGAACTGGCCCCAGACCGCTCCGCTCGCGATCAACCGCCAGAGCTCGGCGAAGGTGGTCCCCGGGCTGGGGATGAAGCGGGCGCCCACCACCAGCGACAGCCCCTCCCACACCAGCAGGGCGAGCAGCAGCGAGGCAACGCGCAGGCCCACCGCCGGGCTCAGGAGACGCCGGCCCAGGCCCCTCCACCGTCCTACGGCGGGCTCGAAGGGAAGGCCAAGCTCCATGGCTCAGGGGGTCGAGAGGTAGTCGGTGGTGAAGGTGCCCGGGGGGACGGTGGTCGGCACCCCGGGGACCTGCCCCAGGTAACGGGAGACCTCGCTCGCGAACGCCGTCTGCTGGGCGATGACGGTCCGGTTCCAGCTCGTCATGAAGCTGCTCGAGGTCCGCGATCGGAGCAGGGCGACCCCCGGCGGGTCCTCGATGCCCACGCTGCCGGCCAGCCAGGTCCAGGCCTCGGGATGGGATCGAAGGTAGCCCAGCGCCTCCTCGTAGGCGGACATGAAGCCCCTGGCCACGCTCGCGTGGGCCCTGTCCCAGGAGGCGCGCATGGCCACCCCGACCTCCATGAGCTGCTGGCCCGTGCGCTCTCGCCAGATGGCTCCGAGGTCGCCGACCGAGCGGTAGCGGCGCGTCTCCAGCTCCTGGGCGATGAGCGGGTCGAGGATCAGGGCGGCGTCCAGGTCCCCCCGATCCAGCGCGTTCATGAGCAGGGGGGCGGCCCCGTACTGGACGCTCGCCGCGGTGACGGGGTCGAACCCGTAGAAGCGCACGCAGATCAGACGGAAGAGGATGGTCGAGGTGCCGGTGGGCCCGGCGTAGAGCCCGAGGCGCCTGCCCCGCAGGTCGGCAAAGCTCCGGATGGGGGAGTCGCTGCGCACCAGCACCTCGTTGGTGAACCGGTCCACCGGGCCGGTCACGGTGACGTCGCTGCCCTTCTGGCGGAGCAGGGCGAGCGTGGGCCAGCCACCGAAGGCGACGTCGAAGTTGCCGGCCTGGATCGCGGTGTAGATGGCCTGGGGATCGGCCGCTCGAGTCAGATCGAGCTTCAGGTGGTGGGCGGCGGCGATGCCCTGCTGCTGCATGACCTGGATGGGGAACGCCTGTCGTCCCTGCTGGACCACCACCTGGACGGTGGCCGGGGGCGCGCTTCCCCCGGATGTGGCCGCACGACCGCCGCAGGCGGCCACCGCCGCCGGCACGATGGCGCCGAGGGCCGCCAGCCTAAGCGCCGGGTGCATACGCGGTGTTGAAGGTTCCGTCGGGGATGCTGGTGGGAACGCCCTGGACGTTGCCCAGGGTCTTGAAGACCTGGTCAGCGTACGCCTTCTGCGCCTGGATGAACCGGGGGTTCCACTCGGTGAGGAAGTGCGAGGCCGTGCGCTGCTCCAGCAGCCTCACCCCATCGGGGCCGGTGATGCCCACGCTGGCGGCGAGCTTCGTCCAGACCTCGCGATGGGTGCGAAGGTACTGCACCGCCTCCCGGAAGGCGAGGATGAACCGCTTGACGACGTCGGCGTGCTGGGCCGCCCAGGAATCGCGGACGTTGATCGCCACCAACATCGGGTCCTGACCGGTCTTCTGGCGCCAGATGTCACCGATGTTGCCGATGGAACGCACGGTGCCCGTCTCGAGCTGGCTGACGATCACCGGATCGAGCAGCTGGACGGCGTCCAGGCTCCCCCGATCGAGCGCGTTGACGAGGAGCGGAGGGGCGCCGTACTGCACCTGCGCGTCCTTGACCGGATCGAACCCGTAGTACTTCACGCAGATGAGCCGGAAGAGGGTGGTGGTGCCGCCGGTCGGGCCGCCGAAGAGGCCGATCCGCTTGCCCTTGAGGTCGGCGAAGCTCTGGATCGGGGAGTCCTTCTTCACCAGCACGTCGTTGGTGAACCCGTACATCGAGTAGACGTTGGAGACCCCGATCCCGTGCTGCCGGAAGAGGGCGACCGTGAGCCAGGAGTTGAAGGCGATGTCGAAGTCACCGTTCTGCTCCGCGGTGTCGACCGCCTGGGGCCCCGAGAGCTTGGTCACGTCCAGCTTGAGCCCGTGCCGGCCGGCGATCCCCTGCTGCTGCATGATCTCGACCGGGAAGAGCTGCGTGCCTTCGAGGACGACCACGTGCACGGTGGCGACGCCGGTGCTCCGGGCAGGACCCCCAGAGGTGCTGGACCCGCCGCAGGCGACCAGCGCCAACAGCACGGCCAGGGCGAGGCCGGCCCTCCTCATGACGATCTCGGCGCCCGCGCGGCTCTGGTTCCCATCCCTGCCTCCTGCCGGCATTTTAGGCAAATTACGGACGATCGGCAATGGATTTGATAATGATGGCCCACCGGCTCCGGGCTCGATGCGATCCCGTTGGGCCGGGCCGCATCTCGAGGTGGAGCTGCGAGGGAGGACGCGGACGGGGAGGAAGCGCGCCGGCGGTGCGGCGGGACCGGGACGCCTACCGGGTGGCGTCCGAGGCGGGCGCCCCCCGGACGTGATCGCTTCCAAATGACGACCGGGGAGGTGCAGGGCGGTGCACCTGGCCGGCTGCCCGGGTCACACGGCGATGGCCGTCGACGGTTCCGGGCGGAGGTAGCGCATGCAAGGGAAGGCGCGTGATGGTTGACGCCGCGTTCTCGGCGCGCGCTCCGAACGCGATCCGGCCGGCGTCCAGCGACCGATCGGAGCAAGCCCGTGACCGTCCCGATGACGCGGTCGGGAACGAAGAGAGCCTCGAGTCCCCCATGCTTCTCACGGCCGGACGCGGAAGACCACCCGGCCGCCCCCCTCGACGAGCCGCTCGATGAACGGATATCGGTGGGGCCACGCGGGTGGGATGCGGACCATGAACAGCTCCGGCGCCGCCAACGCCTCACGCACCCCGATCTCCGGCGTGCCCCTGGCCAGGCACAGTGCGTGGACGAACCACGAAGCCAGCCCCGGCGGAACCGTCAGGCGATCTCCGAGCATCGACCGCGGGTTCCCGCGATCCCCACCGGAGCACGTGCAGGGCCCTGAGGGTTCGGACAGCGGCGGGGGTGCGACCGGTGCATCCTTCCCCCACCGTCGTTCTGGTCGGCATGGGGTCTCGGTGTGCCTCACGGCAGGTGCTCCGCCGGTGGCACCTCGCGCTCGGCGGGGCGGCAGGCGGCCAGGTAGATCTCCCCCGGCCGGCGGTCGAGGTTGAACACGTCGCACAGGATCTCCTCGCGTCCGGGCTCGCGCAGCTCCCGGTCGTGATCGGCCAGAGGGTGGACGACGCGAATCCGACGGGTACCGGCGTCGATCAACGGCTCGGGAGCCTCGGGATCGTCGCAGGTCCAACCGAACGTCTCCGTCGCCGCCCGCACCGCCTGGGCGCGGGTCGTCGACCAGCGGTCCAACCGCGGTGCCCCATGGCGTGCGATCTCCATGGCGTCGGCCGCCAGGCGCCAGTCCAGCAGCGGGTGATAGCTGGCGTTGGTGTGGTCCTTGAGACACGAGTAGCACGCGGTGTCACATGCGTGTCGTCCTCGGTCGGACCACTCCTCCAAGAGTTGATCGACCTTCGCCAGCAGACGCTCGAAGTTGGCGGGGACGGCGAGATGGGTGGCGTACCCGGCCCCGTTCTCGATCGCGTCGGCGAGGAAGATCTGGGGCTGGAGCGGGCCGGCCTCCCTCACCAGCCGCAGGCCCACGTCGATCTCCTGCACCTCGATGTCCAGGACGAGGGCGGCGGCTGCTCGGAAGGCGAAGGCCAGCGAGGTCCAGGCCGCTCGGCGTGCGGTGCTCACCAGCTCGCTCGCCTTGCCGACGTTGATCCAGCAGTGGGACCAACCGCCTCCTGCCGGTTGCACGGCGCGGGCGAGGAGGACGTCCGTGGTCACCTGACCGCCCAGCACCAGGTGGCTGGCGCCGTTCGTCTGTCCCGAGTCGGGGGCGGGGCCATCCAGGGCGATCCGCCCCTCTCGGTCGAGGCTCTTGTGCGGGAACACGAACCCCCGGCCGCCGTTGTCGTTGATGGTGTAGAGCTGGGTGGAGCCACCCCACACGACGAGACCTGCGGTCTCATGAGTATCCAGATCGGAGGTTCGAAGCGTGAGCCGGGGAACCGATGCCCTTGAGAGCCGATCGGTGCTCCCCTCGTAGGGGCGGCCACCCGTCCAGTCGGTCCGGAAGCCGGCCGGGCTGGCGAGCCGCGCCCGTCGGAAATCACCTCCGGTGGCGCCGCAGTTCCGGCAACGATCTCCCGGCTGCTCGTCCACGCTCCGGCACACGTCGCACAGGCCGACCTCGCGTACCTCCCCCAGGGGGTCGAGGACCTGCGGTCGGCCGAGGGAAAGCGGGCGGTAGGCCACACAGCCGGCGACCCGGTGGACCCGCTTGTCCACCACCACCTCGTTGCCGGGTGCGAACTCGGAGACGGCGATGCGGAGGTCCCGATCGACGGCGCCGCGAGGAGGCCACGGGTAGGAGCTTCGAGGTTCACACGTGAACAAGTAGCGGACCTGGCTCGGGAAGCCGAACATCGGTAGGTGGCCCCGTTCTGCCAGCCGCTGCGACAGGTCCGGCGGACCGCCTCCCTGCGCCACCCGGTCGATGATCCCCGGGAGATCGTTCAGGGCCTGGGCCAGCAGGTGCTCGGCCTCGATCCCTCTGGCTTCGGCGCGGGTACGGTGAAGGAGCGTCCGACAGAACTCCAGGAGGCGAGCCCGATCTCGTTCCAGGGCGGCGAGGACGCGCTCCCGGTAGGTCGGCCAGTTGTCGGCGGCGCCGAAGTGGCCGTGCACGTTCACCCCCCCGTCGAAGCCCACCTGTCCCTCCAGCGAGGCGAAGGCCGCACGCAGCGCCTCCGCCACGACCACACGTCGGATGATCTCGACCCGGTCGGTGGCCAGGTAGGGCGGAGGCGGAGGTAGGGTGGTCATCTCCTCCGGGTGCTGGAAGTAGTACTGATCGTGAGATCGGTCGCGGGCCAGGGTCAGGGCGACCGAGAGCGCGTCGGCGCGCCGTCCGGCACGTCCCACACGCTGCTGATAGTTGAAGCGCATAGGAGGCACGTTGGCCATGAGCACGGCGCGCAGCGAGCCGATGTCCACACCTGCCTCCATGGTGGTGGTGACGCAGAGCACGTCGATGCCGGAGGGCAACGGGGGCTCCTGGCCGAGGAAGACACCCTGGAAGCGGGCCTGTCGGGAGACGGCCTCGTCGCGCTGCGTCTGACCGGTCAGCTCCTCGGTGTGCAGCCGGGTGACCGGCGTCCCCTCGCGGGCTCGGCGGGTGAAGTAGTCGTCAAGGGACGGCGCCGAGTTCGACGTGACGGGCAGTGGATGGCGACAGTGCAGGCACGTGCCGGCGTTGGAGTGGGCGTGCCGGTGACCGCATCGGTCGCAGCGCCAGCACTTCTGGGGAGGCTGGGCGACCAGACAGCGCTCCATCTGAACGATCCAGCGATGGCAGATCTGGTCGGGCTGGGGCAGGGACTCGCGAGCCCAGCGGGAGAGGCTGCCGCGGGTGAGGCCTAGGTGCTCCTCGACCTTGGCGTACCAGCGTTGCAGGATCTGCGGCGGGTTCTCGTGGGGGTCACGACCTTCTCGCCGGTCGGGGAAGTAGCCGCCGATGCCCAACAGGCGTAGGGTGCCCATCACGATCTGGCGGCCCACCTCCTCGGGCACCATCTCCGGCAACGAGACCTGTCGGAAGTCGGGCACGACGACTCCCAGGCCAAGCGATTCGACGTCGCGGCCGCTGCGCTCGAAGAGCGCCGCCGCCACCCGTTCCGACAGGGCACCTCGGATGGCTCGTACCATCCAGGGATCGGCGTCGGGGTGCGGCTGGGGTGGATGTTCCGACCAGTCGATGAGCTTCATCCAATCGTCCATCCCAGCCATCAGCCCACCGGGGTTGCGACCAACCGCCAGCAGCTCCTGGAAGGTGCGTTCGCAGATCTCGGTGAATGCGGCCGCTCCCGACGCCTCACGCTGGTACAGGCGCTCGGCGCGCTCCCAATCTTCGTGGGTCGCCCAGGGCTCCCGTGCCGCCAGGAGCGCTCTGGCCGCCTGGGAGCGCTGCCGCAAGCGGCGCATGAACTCGGCTTGCTCGGCGGCCCGAGCGGGATCGTCGAGGAGCTGACGGAAGCGGCGCACTTCCTCTGCCTCGCGAGCTCGCTCAGCCAGGAAACGGCTGACGAGCTGGCGCACGCTGTCCTCGTAGTGACGGAGATCCAGCTCGGCGTTCAGGCGGGCCGCCCCTTGCCGCGAGTCCGAGAACACGACCAGTCGCTGATCACGAGGATTGGGGTAGATCGTCTCCAGGAGCGCCTCGGTCAGGATATGAACCGCGCGGTCCGGATGCACGCGACCCCGGATCAGCGGTGACAACATCCGTTGCGGCGAGCGAATGTCGAGCACCTGATCGGGTCCGTTACTACCCTCCAGACGTTTGCGTGGTCGTTCCCAGTTCGAACCGCAGTTGGGACAGCGGGTAGGGATGGCCGGGACGTCGTCAGTTCTCCCCTCCGGCTGACCGGACATGGTGAACAACCAGGCGTTGGCCTTGATCGTGGCAACGGGCTCGACCTCGCCGGCGGGCGGGTGCAGTCGCCTCGCCATCCAGGCAAACGTGATCCCGCCTCCTACCCAGCGTGTGTCCTGCGGTTCGTACTCGGGTGACCGGGGCCACAGCACACGGTACCGGCCGTAGGTCCGATCGGCAAAGACCTGGTCGGGTACCCGCTCCAGCTCCGGCAGCTCGGGCAGGAGATAGAGCCTGCCGCCGTTACCGCGGGAGGCGAAGCCTCCGAGCAGGTGCTCGCCACAACTCTGGCAGATCCAGAGGTCGAGGCAACGAGCCCCGCAGTCACAGCGGATGCGGGGTCGGGTGTAGAGACGGCCGACGTTGCGAGCCGGACTCCGGAACTCCTCCGGGACCTCGGGGCAGTCCGGTCGGGTACAAGCCCAGACCCCGGCGACCGCGGTGAAGAGCAGGTGGGCTCGCACCGGGAGGCGATGGACGACGTCGGCTGCAGTCAACGCCGTCAGCAGGCCCGTCAGCACCCGAGTGGCCTCCTCCGCGGTGGCTCGGGGCGCGAGGCGAGCGGCCACGAGCTCACTTCGGGTGGGCACGATCCGCCCGCGATCGTCTCGAGCTGCGGCGGCCAGGTGAAGGGCGAGCCGCGCCTTGCTGGCCAGCCGGCTGAGCTCTTCGGTGGAGGCGGTCGGAACGTCGTGGTCGCCCAGCTCCGCCGCCCCTGCCTGCTCCAGCCGCGGAACCACGGCGGCGGGCAGCTCGGGATCGATCGCGTCCAGCCGTCTCGGGAAACCGTGCAACAGCGCGAACGTGGTGCGGGACAGGCCGAAGAGCTCCTCCAGGTAGCGCCGAGCCGATTCGTCGTCGTCGCCCAGGGAGGCGGAGGCCCCCAGCACCCGCAGCTTCGAGGAATCGGGTTGCAGCTCGAGCCGGTGCAGGAGACGCCGGAGCAGCATGGCCACCTCGGTCCCTGCCGTTCCCCGGTAGCCGTGCAGCTCGTCCACCACGAGGTGGAAGCGGGCCTCGGGCTGTCGTAGGTACTCGGCGGTGATGGCGAAGATCGGGTCCTCCTCTGAGCGGCCGAGCATGATGCTGAGCATCGAGTAGTTGGTGATCAGGAGGTCGGGTGGGTGGGCTTGCATGTCGGGGCGGCTGAGCATCTCGGCCCCCAGAGGATGGGGGACGTAGGGCCGGAGCTCGATCGGGGTAGGACCGGCCGTCGTGGCGGCGGCCTGCCGGTCTGCCTCATCCGCCTGTCGCGCCCGCCGGGCGTAGTCTTCTAGCGCCTGGCGGACGTCCCGATCCCGGTAGGGCGTCTGCCCGGTGTAGCGGCCGAAGTAGAAGCGGTGGCCCCGACGCTCGCGGTCGAGCCATTCGGTCTGGCCCGGCCCGTCGAGGATGCGACGCAGACGCACCATCTGGTCCTCGACCAGGGCGTTCATCGGATACAGGAGCAGGGCCCGCACGCCGGCCGGTCGTCCCTCCTCACCCTCTCGTTGAGGAATTGGTTTCGTACCGTTCTCCCACCAGGGGGTCGGACGTGCGCCCCGTCCGGACCAGCCCCGTGACTCCTGCAGGAGATAGATCAGGATCGGGAGTAACACCGCTTCCGTCTTCCCCGATCCGGTGCCGGCAGCGACCACGACGTTCCGCCCCTCCAGGTAGGCACGAACGGCGGCGGCCTGGTGCGCGTGTAGATGGCGATCGCCGAGCAGCGGGCTCAAGAAGGTCTCGACGTCCCGACCCAGCCCCAGCTCCCGGGCCAGTTGCGTGAACGTGAGGCCGGAGGACTCGAAGCCCGGGAGGGGTTCCAGCAGCACGTCGGTGGCAAGTCCTTCGCGGGCCAGGAGCTCCTGGCGTTCGCGCGCCAACCACTCATCGGCGATCGCATAGACGGAGTCGTAGTAGCGGCGGTAGCGGTCCTCCAGCCGTCGACGGAGGACCAGGGGGTTGTCGCTGGCCAGGGGACCCGCGTGCGTATCTTCGATGGTGGCCATCAGTCCTCCAGCGTCACGTTGACACCGCCCAGGCGATCAACGATCAGCTCGAACACGTCCCTGGAGACGTTCACGTACGCGTGCCGTCGTGGCGGGCACGGCAGCGGTAGGCGTCCCGACTGCAGGGTGGCGCCGCGGGCGACCAGTGGTGGTAACGGCGCAGCGTCCGAGACCAGCAGTCGCTGGCGGGATCGCTGGTAGGCGAGGACGGGGCGGTGGGGATAGGCGAGGTATACCCCGTGTTCGCGGACGGGGACGCGGTACCACCGGCCGTCGTGCAAGAGGAAAGCCTCGTCGCGTCGCCACTCGCGCACCATCCAGAGGCCTTCCCGGTCGGGCGGGACGTCGTAGTGCTCGAGAAGGGTATCGGGGTCAATCCAAGCGCGCGGGAAGCGCTCTCGGGGTTGATCGGGCTCTGCGGCCGCGGCGAGGGTCAAGCGAGGGGTCAGCTCCAGGATGCGACGGCCGGGATCGATCTCGAACCTCAGCCCTGTCTCGGCGCAGAAGGCGTCCAGGTCGGCCAGCTCGGCCTCGATCAACCAGGTCTCAGGCCCCCTCTGCTGCCCCACCGGAGGGTGGAAGTAGACGTCGAACCGCTCGTCCTCACACACGCGCTCGAGCTCCCGTCGCAGCGACCTGGGCCGGGCTCCGGTCACGATCACCGACCCCGAGGAGCGGGGGATGAAGGCGGCGGTCGGTGGGGCACGGGCGAACCGATTGTCGATCCAGTCGAACTCGGCGTGGCCCAGGGCGGAGAGGTTGCGTGCGCTCTCCGTCGGCTCCAGCCCCAGGTGATCGCAGGCACCCTTCCACTGCCTCCAGGAACCCGTGCCGAGCTCGGACGCCCAGGTCAGGAGACGGTCGTAGGCGCTCATTGCGGCACCCGCTCCGCTCGATCGACCAGCGCCTGCCAGCCGTCGACCGAAAGCCTCGCCCCGCGTCGGTCGCGCACCCTGACCTCCCGGCCGGTGTCAAGGACATGGCGTGCGGCCGTCGCCGTCAGAGTCTGGACCGGTCGTTCGTCCAGCCGACGGACCTCCCGCTGCTCGGGGCAGATCAGCCAGCAGGCATTGTCGTCGGGGACCTCCCAGCGCGGGCTGTCGAGGCCGACCTCTGTCAGCCATGGCGGCGGTGATGGCCGCGTGTAGCGGTCGCAGGTCCCGTCTGCCCGGATGACGATCACCGGTGCCGGAGATCGGCGCATGATCGGGAGCCGCTCGGGTGGCAGGCCGGAGACAACGGTGCCACACACCGCCAGGTGGGCCTTGTCGTCCCCCGAGCCGACCGGCCGGGCTCCGCTCCGCAGGCATGCGGGGCTGGCCAGGTCGTGGTCGAGACTGCCGTAGCCCTGTCGCGGCCCGCGATCTACGACCGTGTACTGGCACCTCCACAGGCCTTCGGCCACCACGACCTCGTGGACTCCCTGGTCGCCGGGAAGCGGCAGGCGGTCGCCGACGCCGATGCCGCCCACCTGGTGACCGTCCACGACCACCGCGGCCCGCTCGTCGAGCCCGTGCGCCACGAGGCTGGGCGGCTCGCCGCTGAGGTACGTCCGGACATCCAGGGCCAGACCGCCTTCGAGGCCCAGGGCGGCAATCGTCTCGGTGCTTTCGTACGGCTCTGCAAGGCCCAGGTCGTGAGCATCGAGATCGCGGAGGAGGCACCATCCGCTGAGCCCAGGGCCGAGCAGCGGCACCCGATGTCCCGCGAATCGTCGTTGCAACGCGGGGTCCCTGGTCAATACCCAGAGTCGTCCCCCGCTCGGCCGCGGGACGTGGAGCAACCCTTCCTCCATGCTCTGGAAGACGATGGTCGGTCCCAGCTGTGGGATACGAAGCGCTCCACCGACCTCCATGGGATCCCCCAGAGTGAGACCCTCGTGCACGACCCGATCCAGCACCGACCAGGGCAGCTCGACCGTTCCGTCCGGCGGGAGGACCTCGACATGATCATGCAGCTGCACCCGTACCGGCTCACGGCTGGCGCAGCCGGCCAGCAGGCTCGGCCTGGGAGGTGGGACCAGCTGCAGGCGAGCTAGCCACGTCCGGCCTCCCGCATCGGCGGGGACGGAGCCATCCCAGGTGCGGTACGCGGCCTCGATCGCGGCCCGGAGCCGATCCTCGAGCGCGGGGTCCTCGAGCATGGCCTGGGCATGCCCAGTCAGACGATGTCGATGCGACGAGCCCCGGAGCAGGCGCAGAGGGTCGAGCTGGGCTTCGAGCGATGGCCGTCGATCGGCGAAGAACCGGCTCAGGACGCGGCGGTCGCTTCCCCGGAAGACGGTCTGGCCGACGCAGGCACCGACGTACGGCAGTCTGACGTCGGCCGGGATCAGCAGGTGCCCACGCCTGCCTTGGAGGTCGTCGCTCAGCCACTCGCCGAGTGCCTGGAGCAGCTCGGGCACACATCGGATGCCGGGCACCTCGCCGCGCTCGGGCGGCAGCCCGAGCAACTTTCGCAGCCGTGGGTAGTAGGCGCGGGCCGAGTCGACGTCTCCCTCCCCCATGCGTGAGGCGGCCAGGACGCAGACGCAGAGCGCGGAGAAGAACCAGGGGGTAGGGCGGGGCCGCGGATACCTCTTGAAGTTCTCCAGGGGCTGATGCAGTCCTTCGAGACCGTGACGGGCGTCGATTCGGTGGGCGACGCGCACGGCCTCTGCAAGCTGGTCCGCGGCGGTGTCCGGGTCGAGGCCGCGCTGCAAGGCCGCCCTGTGCACGGCCTCGTCGTCGCAGGAGAGCAGGACGTGCACACCCGGACGACCCTGCTCGGGCAGGAGCACGTCCAGCAGCAAGGCGTTCCACTCTCCCAGGCCCAGCTTCGGCCTTGCGATACCGATCGTCCCCGTGCTTCCCTCCACCACCGGTGGCGGCACGGCGCCGCCCCCTTCACAGCATGCCACCGACAGATGCGGTGGAGGATATGACGATCCTCCACCGGATGGGACCGGCGTCCCGTCCCTCTGCCGGCACCCGGGCGGGCACGGCCCGGCGTCGGCCGTGGTGGCGGCCATCGGGATCGATATGCCAGATGCACGCCCCGGCCCGGTTCGCTGCCGTCGCCGACCACGGCGCTCAGCCGGCGTGGATGGTCTGGCATGGCCGGTCGCGGCGCTGGCGTCGCCGGGCCACCGCCATGGGCGCGGGCAGAGCGTCGGGTTGGTCGACCCAGGGTATTGCATCGCGGGCGTCGCGTTAGACAATGACCGAGGTCACGACGTACCCGCGTCGCGGCCACGCCGGCCGACGGATTGCGGTGCCGTCACCGCGGGCAAGGAGTCGACCGGCGTTCGTGCGACGGTGGTGAGGGGGAACGCGGGATGGCTGAGGACGAGATCGATGGCCGTACGAAGCGTGTGGCCGCCCAGGCCTGGGAGCGCCTCAACGCTCTGGTGCCGCCGGCGTCGCTGGTGGAGTCGGCGCTGGCCGAGCTCGACGTCGGTGACCTCGAGTACGTGCACCAGGCCATGGACGAAGAGCGTCGTCGGCACCTCTTGAAGGCGTTGCGGCTGCCGTTCGCGCGTGTGGTGCCACCTGTCCGATGGCGCCAGGGCCTCGAGCGCGCGCGGGGGCTGAGCCACTCGGCACGCCTCCACCTCGCATCACTGGTTGCCCAACCGGTCATCGCGCGCCTCGAGCGCCAGGACCGGGGTCTCGGTTCGGCGCTCCCGGTTGCCGAGGGCGGGCGAGGAGCCGAGCCCGACGTGCTCCCAGTCCCAGACCTGCCCCCAGCGCTGGCACGCCTGGCCCTGAGCGTTGCCTACCTCCAGCGGCATCCGCACTTCGGTCTGCCGGCGGTGCGTGCGCTTCTCCGGAGCCCGGGGCTGCGGCTGGCCTCCTGGGAGTTCCCCCTGGACGAGGTGGAGGAGATCGCGGACGACGTGGAGAGGATCTCGCAGCCGCGAGCGCAGCTGCCGGTCGTCCTCGATGAGGCGGGTGCGGCGCTTGCGTCAGCTTGCCAGGCCGCGCTCCACATCCTCGAAGGCCTCCGGGACGGCATCCCGGCGGCGGAGGCGGACCTGCGCGCGATACACCGGTTCGGCCTCCTCTTCGATTTGCTGGCGGATGGGGTGGTCGACCTCGGCCAGCCGAGGCCGAGCTCGCTGGGCGAGGCCGCGTCGACGATCCAACGGGTAACCACCGCGAAGAGCTCGGGGGTGGACCGGTTGAACCGGTTGTGCCAGCTCCAGGGGCCGGATGCGCCGCCCGCGGTCGCTGCGGCGATCGTGCGCGTCCGGCAGCTGGCGGCTGAGGCTCTGGCTCGAATCGATGCCGGCCAGGACCCGAGCCCGGCTGGTCTTCTCGCGCTGGCGGATCTGATCGTTGCGGTTGAGACCGGCGCCGGGGACGAGGCGGTGGTGTCGTTGGACCAGGAGGTGCGGAGTTCCTTGCCCCCGGAGCTTCACGTTCTGGTCCCGCTGGCCCAACGCGGTCGCTTGCAGCTGCCTGCGTATCCCGAGGCGAACGCTGACCTGCCGGTGTCGTCGGTCGAACCCGGTGGACGGGCGGGGAGAACCGAGGCCGGAGGCGAGGACGTCGGCATGCTTGGTCTCATCCCGGCCGACGCATCGAAGGAGGAGGTGGCGGCGCCCGCCCTCCAGGCCGAGGAGGGAGGTGTGGCCGAGAACGCGGCTGGCTTTGGGGTCACCCACCCCGAGTCGCCAACGAGTCCTGGGGAAAGGCGGGAACCCCGAGAGCCAGATGTGGAGAGCACGCGGACGGCCGAGATCGAGGTCACCGGCGGTGAATCGTGGGCCGACATCGAGGGAGAGCGCAACGTGGTGGTGGAGACCGCCACAGAGATCGATATCGAGACCGGATTGGCTTCCCTGGTGGCTCAACGTCGTTTCGGTCTGGCCTCCTGGCTGGCCCGCTCCGCTGACCAGGAGGCGCGGGCCGATGCCCTCCGTTTCGTCGCGGTGGCCGACGCGCTGCGCAGCCCGAGCGGGCGTTGCGCGAGCCGGTTGCGCGACCTGGCGGCAGTGTTCGACCCCACCGCTCTTGGCAACGACTTCCCGACCCGCTTGCTCACGTTCGCCTGGGCGATACGCGCGTCGCTGCTGACTCCCTATTCGGGGGCGACGGAGGTCGTTGCCGCCTTGCGTGGCGTGCTCGGTTCGTCCTCGGCGACGCAGGCCATCGTGGATGCGGTCATCGAGTTCGGCCATCGCGCCGTACCTCTGTATGGTGATCTGGTAGTCGGCGTCCAGAGCGTGAGCGCGCTGGAGTCGGCCGTACGCGCCGCGGTGGCGGAAGCCGCCCGTGCCAGGAACGACGCGTCCAGGCGCAAGTTCGTCTATGCGAGGGCGGGTCTGATCTGGAGGGAATGGATCGACGCATCCGGCATGCTGGGGAGGCTGCTGGGGGTGGCGGCCGAAGATCGGCGAGACGGCCGAAGCGAGGTGGAGGCGAGGGTTCGGGAACTTCGGGCCCCCGGCGCGCTGGAGGAACGGCTGGATCGCACGGATCAGCGAAACCGCACTCTTGCTGCCCCCCGGATCGAAGCCAGGGCCCGCCGGGCGCTCCTGGACCGAGCCCAGGAGATGCTGGGGCTGGTGGACAGGTGGCTCCAGGCGGTGGAACGGTTGGAGCGACAGCAGCAGGCAGGCGAAGCCGCGGCCTGGGCCCAGGGGCCGATCGCCAGGTTGCGTGACGTGATGGCGGCCAACCGAGAGGCGATGCTGGACGCGGTCACCTCGCAGACCCGGGATGGCGGGCTGGCGAAGGCGGCGACCAGCGTCGTGGAGGCGGGCCTCACCGAGATCTTCAACCTGTTGTTGGAGGGCCGCCCGCTGACCGGCGAGGAGGTGGAGCCCGAAGTCGCCGAGAACGCCGAGCTGCTCCTGGTGCGCGACCTCCTGCTCGATGGCCTACGTCCCCCCGATCGTCCCCCCACGCTCCCGGCGATCCTGGAGGCGGTGGGGCGACGTGACTGGCGTGCCGCCTTCGACCACCGCTGCTCGATCGCAGACCATATTGGCACCGGGATCATCGTCTCCCTGGTTGCGAATGAGGACCCCGACCGGGCAGCAGTCATGCGGCGTGAGCGCGAGGAGGCGTTAGCGGCCATGGGCCAGCAGTTGGCCAATCTGCACCGACAGGTGCGCGACGAGCTGGCGCGGGCCTATCGCTGGGGATGGGTAGACGATGCGGAATGGAGCCGCCTGCAGGCCGCGGTTGAGAGGGCTGTTCCGGGCGATCGCCAAGATCTGGGCGTCGTGCGGGCCGATCTGGAGCGAATACGTGAGGCCATATTCGAGGCACGGAAGCAGGCCACTGCGCAGGAGCGAGAGCGCCTGATCCGGGCTCGACAGGACCCCAGGGTGGAGGCGGCGGCCGCGCACATCGGTCGATTGATCGAGAACGGCGATCTAGCCACCGCTCAGGAGGTCCTCGGTCTGGTCCAGGCTGGCCTGGCCGTGCCTGCGTCGCAGCCGACGCATGACTTCGAGGATTTCTACCCCAGAATGCCGGCGGCGATGGCTGGGCGACATCTGGACGAGCAGACGGTCAGAGCTGCCGGGAGCGGAGGGACCTTGGGCCCCCTGGACTTCCAGGGGTTGAGCGAGCCCCGTCGTCGTCTGGTGGTGGCGGCGCTCAGGGCCTGGACCTCGGTCTCAGATCACCCACCCTTCGACGGCACCTTTCGCCGACTGCAACCGGTGTTGCGCCTGCTCGGTGTCGAGGGACGGGATGCGATTCGACCTGAGCGGTTCCGTGGCTTCGGCAACCGACGGATCTGGTTCGACGTGGTCGACGCTCGTCGACGTCCCGAGTCTCCGGTGCCGGCCTTTGGCTCCCTCGTCGATGGCGTCCGCGGCAGCAGCATGCGCTTCCTGCTCTGCTGGGGGCAACCGGATGTTTCGTCCTTGGTGGAGTGGGTACAGGAGTCCGTGGATCGGCCAGTGATCGTTCTCTCCGTGGGCGAGGTCCTCGCCCCGGAGCAGCGGATGGCCCTGGCCGAGGCGCTGCGTCGCAAGCGGGACGTCCCTTGCTGTGTGGTCGACGACGCCGTCGTCGGTTATCTGGCCACGCATGAGGAGACGAACTACGAAACCACGATGCGCCTGGTCCTACCCTTCACCGCGGTCAACCCCTTTTTGCCTGATGCGCGCGGCAACCTTCCCATCGAGATGTTCTTCGGCCGCCGCGACGAGCTGCGCGAGGTGCGGGAACCTCACGGGACGTGCTTCATCTACGGCGGGCGGCAGTGCGGCAAGACGGCCCTGCTGCGGCGCGCCCGAGAGGACTTCGACGATGGCAGGGACCGGCGTGCTGTCTACATCGACCTGGCGGGGGAAGGAATCGGGCGCTCACAGGGGGCGGATGCCATCTGGGACGTGCTGGGCCGCGAGCTGGCGGCGGTGGGGATCGGTCGCCACGACGCGTCGTCCTGGAGGCGAGATCGGGTCCGGAATCTGGTCGAGCGGTGGTTGGAGGCAACTTCCAACCGCCGTCTTCTCGTCCTGCTGGACGAGTGCGACGGCTTCTTCGATGCCGACTACGGTTCGCGGTTCGAGAACGTTCAGGCGCTCAAGTCTTTGATGGAGGCCACTGACCGGCGTTTCAAGGTGGTGTTTGCGGGCCTGCACCAGGTGGGCCGTTACCATGACGTGCCCAACCAGCCACTGGCTCACCTGGGCCGGAAGCTCTCCATCGGTCCTCTTCGACCCCAGGCGGCCTTCGAGCTGGTCACCCGGCCGCTCGAGGCCCTCGGCTATCGCTTCATGTCCGAGGACCTCGTCAATCGCATCCTCGCATACTGCAACGACCTGCCCGCTCTCCTCCAGCTGTTCGCCAGCGCGTTGACCTTGCGGATGTTGGGCCGTCCTCGGGGAGCCTTCCCCTGTCCGATCACGGAGGAGGATGTCGAGGCAACCTACGAGAGTCCCGAGCTCGCCGGAGATTTCCGCGAGCGGGTCCTCCTCACACTGGAGCTCGATCGTCGCTACAAGGTGATCGCTCACGTCCTCGCCCTCGAGTCCGGGAGCAGCGTGACCGAGAGCGGGATCAGCACCAGCAGGCTTCGCGACTCGTGTCAGACCTACTGGCCAAGCGGCTTCTCGGGGCTCAGTCCCGAGGAATTCCGAGCGCTGTTGGAAGAGATGGTCGGCCTGGGCGTTCTGGTGGCCACGCCGGACGGCTACGGCTTGCGCAGTCCCAACGTCCGCCGCATGCTCGGGAGCGCCGAGCAGATCGAGGAGGCTCTCCTGGAGGCGTCCACCTACGAGCTTCCGACCGAGTTCGAGCCGGCGTGCTTCCGCCGTCCCCTCGCCAGCGGCGGGGGGATCGTGCGATCTCCGCTCGATGAACGGCAGCTGGCGGACCTGTTGCGCCCGCGGACGCAGGTCCGAGTGCTCGTGGGCAGCCCGGCGCTAGGGATCGATCGAGTTCGAGAAGCACTGCAGGAGGCCTGTGAGCGTCAGGGGGTGCATTTCCAGGAGTTGCGCCCTGAGGAGCGTCAGTTCGAGTCTCGTCTCCTCTCCCCTACCGTGACGGGACACGAGGTCAGGCTGGTGGACCTTCGTTCGACCGGCGTCGAGGTGGCTCTTCGGACCCTGGAACGAGTCCGGAGCCACAAGCTGGTCCGGGAAGGTTCAACCGGGACCGTCCTGCTCATGGGTCCACGACAGTGGCGGGCCTGGGGGCTGACGCCGGAGGGAAGCAAGGATTCGGAATCGTTCTCGCTCTTGGGGCTGCGTCGGTGGGACGCGAGGAGCCTTCGGGCATGGATCCAGGACACCTCTCTGCCGCTCCAGTCCGATGCCCAGCAGCGGTTGTTACTGAAGCGCACCGGGGGTTGGCCGATGCTGGTCGACGAGGTGGTCGCGGAGAGCATGGGTGTTCAGAAGCGGCTGGACGGGTTGCCTCAGTGGTTGGACCAGCCCGACCAGGCGGCGCGTTTGTTGCGTCAGGCGGGGATCGGCGACGATGCCGACCTCCTGGCCGCGTGGCGCGCTCTGGTGGAGCTGGACGAGCCGGCTCCCGCCGGCGAGCTGGCGCAGTTCCTGGACACCCGGGACGCCGAGGTGCTGGTGGAGAGCCTCCGCCTGCTGGGAGCGCTCGACGCCGCCGAGGGCGGTCGCTTGCGCTGCGAGCCGGTCCTGGCTCGGGCAACGGTCGTGACCTCGGCAGCCGACCGGTCGGGGTGACGAGGTGAGAGGGGCCGGCGGGTCACCGCGAGCGTCGATGCCCTGGCCGGTCGGGGGCCATCCGAGGGGCTCGGGAGATCGTCGCGCCGGCCGCGTCCGGTCGTGTCGCTCCCCCGGGCCGTTCCCGCCGGGGGCGGAGACCGTCGCCGTCTGCTCCGACCGCGACAGGGAAGGGGCCGGGAAGCCCGCGGCCGGGGAGCCGCCGAAACAGGCCATGTGGTGGGGTCGCGGCGATGCCGGGCAGAGGGGGCGGAACGACGTCCGGGGAGCCGGCGGGGGCGTCAGGCCGGCGAGGGTGAGGCAGCAGCCCAGGGCCACGAGACCGTGGAGGAGGGGCCGTGGCATCTCCCGTGCCCCCGGCCGGGAGCGGGCGGACGTTGCCCTGGGCGGGGCGTGATGGCTCGGCAGCCCGGGGGGTCGGCCGCCGCCGAGCCGGGCAGGGGTCAGGAGCCGAGTTCTGCGGGTGGTCACCGTCATCGGCTACGCAACCGTTGGCTCGGAGGTGCACCCGCCCCACCCGCGTCATCGCCATCTGGTCCCGGACCGAGGGGGGCATTGGGCCCTTGCCCATTGGGTCACCGGAGGGCAGGCTCGGAGGCCAGGTGTTCGTGCGCTCCTACCTGGAACTCGATCAGCCCTGCGGGACGGTGACGGCGCTGCTCCTGCAGGTGGACCGCGGATGGTTGACCGCGGTGGTCGAGGAGAGCGCGCGCTGGGAAGGGGATCTGCTCGTCCGGGTGGGGTTGGGACCCCCTCATCCGCGGACGGGGCGACGTGACACGATCACGGTCGGGCCTCCGGCCCTCATCGGCGGCGGTCTGCTCCTGCCCCTGTCCTGGCGCTCCGCCGAGCGGCTGACGCCGTTCTCCAGGGTGGAGGCGGACCTTCAGGCCGCCCCCCTGGGGCCCGACCTCACCCAGCTCTCCATCAACGCGCGTTATCAGCCCTCGGCGCGCTCGGAGGTGCCCGACCGCGCCCTCCGACACCGGGTCGCTGAGGCCGTGGTCGCCGACCTGTTGCGCCGGGTGGCATCCGGGCTGCGGGCGCGCATGGAGGGCCCGGCCGGCGCCCGAGCGGACGGTCTGCCGGCGAGGGGGCCGGATCGTCCAGACCCTTCCGGGACCCCGGACCCGAGCGCGTAGGCGGCTCCCGGTGCCGATCCGGAGCCACGGTTCCGAGTGACGTCGCCGGCGTGGCCGCGACCACGGCCTCGGCCCCCCGGACCCCGGCGGCCACGGCCTGGCCGATCCCCTCGGCTTCGGCACGCTCCCGGCCGGGCGACGGGCGGGACCGAGGCGCTCCACTGGCGTCTCCCGAGCAGGTCGTGGAGCTGTTCCTTGCCCGTTTGGCGGTGAAACATGATAATTCCATGCTCATTAAAGGTGGTGAGTTTGGTCGTGTTCAGGGACCTTCTCGCCGGCGGCCGGGTCGCCGAGACGCCGCCTTCCCCGGGGCGCGCCTGACGGTACCGGCGGGATGCCTCCCCGTCTCGGGCCGACACCGGCCCGGCCGCGCAGCGACTCGCTCGTGCCGACGGGCAAGGAGGTGGTCGATGACGCTCCGAGGGTTGGAGGACGGGCGGTGGTGGTGGGACGGCAACGGCTGGGTGTTCGTGGCGGCGGCGCCGGCCGGCCAGCTTCGGCGCCGCCGCGGCGTCGCCGCGGCCGGGTCCGCGGTTCGCGGCTGGGTCGCGGGCTCGATCGCCTCGTTCGTGGGATGGCTCCGGCGCCGCCTTCCGGGACCGTCCTGGGCCCGCTGGCCGCTCCCGCGACTGCCCGTGCTCGTCTCCTGCCGGGTACCCACGCTGCGCCGCCCGCCCCGCTGAGGGCGGCGGTCCGTCAGCCCGGATCGCGGGTGGCGCTCACGGTCTGGATCAGGACCGGCGGTCGCCGCCGCCGGACCAGCAGGCCGCGCCCGGGCGGTTGGGGGGCGGCCCGGTGCAGGCCCAGCAGCGGTCCCTCGGTCGGATCTCCGGAGAGGATCAGGCCCGGGCTGTGCAGCTCGCGTAGCCGGGCCAGCACCGGCTCGAAGCCGCTGCGGGCCATGCCCCCGACCCGTCGGGCCAGGACCAGGTGCAGGCCCAGGTCGCGGCCCTGGGCCAGGAGTTCGACCAGGGGCAGCAGGGGGTTCCCGGCCGGGGAGGCGACCAGGTCGTAGTCGTCGACCACGACGTAGAGGTCGGGGCCGGTCCACCAGGAGCGGGCGGCGATCGCGTCCGGTGAGAGGTTGGCCGGCGGCAGCCGCTCGACGATGCCTTGGGCCAGCTCCCGCACCGCGGCGCTGGCCGCGGGCGCCGCCCCGCCGTAGGCCCGCAGCTGCTCCGGCCGGCAGGCGTCCAGCAGCGTGCGCCGGTAGTCGACGACCAGGAACATGGCCCGGCTCGCGTCCCGGCGGGCCTGGAGCCCCGCCATCCAGGAGCGGAGCAGGGTCGTCTTCCCGGACTCCGAGTCGCCCAGGATGAGGAAGTGCGGGTCGGCACCCTCCAGATCGAGGTAGACCGGGGCCAGCTCCAGCTCGTCGATCCCGATGGGGACGCCGGGCTCGGGGTCCTGGCCGGGGGCCGGGAGATCCTCCGGGCGGACCAGGGGAGGGAGGAGCGGGATGCGCTTCGGCCTCGGGCCCGACCAGAGCCGGGCCGCGGCGCCGGCCAGCTCCCCCGGGTCGGACCCGAGATCGGGCAGGGCGATCGGTACCTGCCGGCCGTCGGGGGCCAGGCCCCGGCCGGGCACGCCGGTCGGCAGCGCCGCCGCCGCCCGGCGGTCGATCTCGGACTCGGCGGGGTCGTTGAGTCGCAGCTCCAGCCGCCCCCGATCTGCTCGCGCAGGGCGCTGCGTACCTCGGCCCAGCGGTTGGCGGTGAGCACCAGGTGCACCTCCACCCGCTGGCCACGGGCGGCGACGTCCATCAGCCGCGGCTCCAGGTCCTCGCGGGCGGCCCCCCAGCCGTCGACCACCAGGAGCACGTCGCAGCCCAGCTCGGTCGGGATCGCGCCCTCGGCCCGGCGCTGGCGCCTGGTCGCGGGCGAGTCGACGCCCAGCTCGTGGAAGCGGGCGTCCCGCTCCTCGACCAGGGACCAGATCCGGTCCACGGTCCGGCACACCTTGTCCCGCTCCACCCGCCCGGCCACGTCGCCCAGGTGGGGCGCCCCCAGCGCGGCCAGCGAGCCGCCGCCGTAGTCGATCGCATAGACCTGGACCTCGGCCGGGGTGTGGGTGACGACCAGGGAGAGCAGGATCGTGCGCAGGAACATGCTCTTGCCGCTCTGAGGCGCCCCCACCACCAGCAGGTGGCCGGCCCAGCCGGCGAGGTCGACGACGAACGGGCGCTGCTCCTGCTCCAGCGGCAGATCGAGCAGGCCGACCGGAAGGCGAAGCGAGCCCACCACCTGGCCTCGCGCGCCTGGAGGCCGCGGGAAGGACCAGGCCACCCGGCTCCCGGCAGCACGGCCGCGATCGCCTGCCGAAGGCCGAGGTGGTGGTCGAGGATCACGAGGCGGACGCCGACCCGGCCACGGGCGACCTGGCCGCGCCGGAAGCTGGTCCAGGCGGCGCCATCCTCGGCCGTGAAGACCGCCCAGGAGCTCCCGGTAGCCGTCGGCGTTGACCCCGCTCGCGATCGCGGTGCCGACGTTGACCACCCGGCCACCCTCGCGGCAGCGCTGGGTCAGAGCGTCGATCCAGACCCAGGTGGAGGGACCGCCGTCGAGCGGCCGGTGGCGGAAGTCCTCGACCATCCCCTCCAGGCCCTTGGCCATCACCGAGACCTGAGACTTCGAGAGCCGCTCGATGCCCAGGGTCTGGACCAGGCCCTCGACCCGCCGGGTGGAGACCCCGGCCAGGTCGGCCCGGGCGATCACGGTCACCATCGCCCGTTCGGCGCGGCGCCGCGGCGCCAGCAGCCAGCTCGGGAAGTCGCTGCCCTGGCGCAGCCTGGGCAGGGCGAGCTCGATCGTGCCCACCCGGGTGTCCCAGTCCCGCTCCCGGTCGCCATTGCGGGAGCTGACCCGCTCCCTCGAGCGCTCACCGTAGCCGGCGCCGCCGAGCTGCTGGGCCTCGGCGCCCATCAGCTCCTGCACGAAGGTCGAGAGCATCTCGCCGAGCAGGTCGGGATGCGCCACCTGCAGCTGCTCGCGCATCCGGGCGACGACCTCACGGTCCATACTGGGGTCGCCCATCGGATTCCTCCCTCAGGTGGGTGAGATCCCTGAAGGATGACCGATGGTCGTCTTCTCTTCGGGGGGCCTCAGCGCCTCTCCTACACCACTGCCTGGACGCTAACCGGGTCTACGACGAGGCCGAGACCGACGCCCAGCTGGGGATCACGAGCGCGGCCCAGGGCCTGCCCTACTGAGCCGAGGAGGCAGCCGTGGAGATCGACGTCCATCCCCCCAGCCTCGCCGAGGCGGCCGACGCCGTGTACCGCTGCTACCGGACGCTGCACGCCCAGAAGCAGGACCTCGATGCCTTCCTGGCCCGGCTCCGGTCCACCTGGCGGTCGGCCTCGGGTGAGAGCTGGCAGCAGGTGCAGGACGAGTGGAACCGCTCGGCCGAGGACACCTACGCCGTGCTGCTGGGTCTCTACGGGGCGCTGACCGGAGCCCACGACAACTACCTCTCGGCGGAGCGTCACCTGCAGCAGCTCTGGAGCTGAGGAGGACCGGGGCACGACGGGATCGGCCCCGGCCCTCCCACGCGCGACGACCTGACCGCCGGCCGACGTCCACCGACTCGCCTCCGGCCTCCACCCGGCCACGGCCCGGCCGGTCTTGCTAGGGTGGGAGGGCGTGCGTGGCAGCGGCGAGCGAACCGACCGGTGTCGCCTCCCGTCGGTCGGGGCCGGGGCCCGATGGGGTCACGGAGCCGAGGCGTCCGGGCGAGGTACGGATACGCTTGGCGATCCCGAAGGCGGGGCGGCCCGGCTTCGGATCTCGGGGTCCTCACCGGCACTCCCGAGGCGTCCGCGGGCCACCGCTGGGGGTGCGGCTCGGCGCCGGGGTGAGATGGTGGGGGGGCGAGGACGACGGTGGGCACCGGGCTGAGGCGTCTGGTCTGGGTGTGGGGGCGTCGGTTCACGCCGGTCGTGGTCGGGCTCCCGCTCCTCTCCGTCCTCGTGGGCGCCTGCCAGGCGGAGCGCTACCAGCCCTCGCAGCTACCGACCACGCTGCGGTTCGTCGGCGTCGATCGAGGTCGGGTGGCGGTGCAGGACGGGATCCCGGTCCCCACCTTCACCGACCAGCCGGCCCGTCCCCGCCTCGATCTGGGCGGCGACTGGCGCTTCCAGCCGGCGCCGCTGGACCAGCGGCTCAGCTTCGAGCCCCGCTCCCTCGCCACTCTGACCCCGCGCGCCGGGGGCCGGCAGTCTCCTGGATACGACGACCGCGGCTGGGCGACGATCGCGGTACCGGGCAGCTTCTCACCCCCACCCTCGGGTCGCACCCAGGCCGGGTGGTACCGGGTCGCCTTCACCCCCCCGGCGGACTGGGCGGGAACGGCGGTGACGCTGAAGTTCGCCAGCGTCGACTACCTGGCCGACGTCTGGTTGAACGGCCACTACCTCGGCTACCACGAGGGCGGGTTCACGCCCTTCGCCTTCCCGGTCGAGCGCCAGCTGCGCCCGGGTCACCGCAACCTGCTCGCGGTCAGGGTGGCGTCGCCCGCCCCCGGGACCAGGCTCGACATTGTCCCCTGGGGGCTGCTGGACTGGTGGCGCTACGGCGGGATCACGGGCCCGGTCTGGCTGGAGGCCAGCGACCCGCTCTCGCTGGCCCGGGCCGACGTCACCCCCCACCTGGACGGGGTCGACGTGGCGGTGGTGGTCGAGAACCGCGGCCGGACCGCCGTGCCCGGGGCCCGGGTGGAACTGGAGATCCTGCCCGCCTCGGTCAACCCGGCGAACCTGCTCAACCCGAGCCCGGCCGCCCTGGTCCCGGCCGGGGCGCCGGCCGTGGCCGACGAGGCCCTGGACGGGCTCCGGATCGACGCCGGGGGCGTGGTGCGCCGCGAGGTGTCGTTCGCGATCGCGAGCCCCGACCTCTGGAGCCCCGGGCGGCCGGCGCTCTACGTCCTGCGGGCCACGGTCAGCCTGGGCGGGGCGGTGGTGGACACGCTCTACCAGACCTTCGGGCTGCGCCGGATCGAGGTCGATCCGGGCGCTCCCCGACTCTTGCTCAACGGCCTCCCGGTCGCCTTCGACGGGGTGGCGATCCACGGTGAGCGCGTCTGGCCGCCGGGGCCCCACGGCGCCCCCGGCGGCGGCCCGCGACCTTCGGCGGAGGACTGGCTCAGGGTCCTGGGGCAGGCGCAGCTGGTCCACGCCGACCTCCTGCGCGTCGGCCACACCCCCGCCGATCCCACCCTGTTGATGCTGGCCGACCGGACCGGCTTCGCCGTCTGGGAGGAGATCCCGCTCACCCACAACACCCCGGAGACGCTGTCGCTGGTCATGGGCCGGGGGATCCCGCAACAGACGCTGGCCGAGATGGACCTGCGCGACTTCGACCACCCCTCGGTGCTGTTCCACGGCTTCGCCAACGAGTCGACCGGCGTGGCCGAGCGCCTGAACGCCATGCGGACGCTCCACGACCTCGACCACCGCCTCGACGGGACCCGTCTCGACGGTCAGGCCATGTACGGCTCTGATCCCTCGGATCCCACCAGCGGGCCGCTCGACGTCGCCGGCTACACCTTCTACTACGGGGTCTTCTACGGCGGACCCGACATCGAGGCCGAGACCCGGCGGGCCCTGGCCAGGGCGCACGCCACCTATCCCGGCAAGCCACTGATGATCCTGGAGTTCGGTCGCTGGGCGGACTCGGCGGCCGAGGAGCCGGCGCAGGCCCGGGTCTTCCAGGACACCTACGCGGCCATCGCCCCCGATCGGGACGATCTGCCCGGAGGCTACGTGGGGTCGGCGGTGTGGTGGACGCTCAACGACTACTGGACGGACCGTCCCGGGATCGAGGTCGAGCATTTCGGGCTCTTCCGCCCGGACGGGTCGCAGCGACCGGTGGCCTCGCTGGCCACCGCCGCCTTCGGGGCGGTGAGCACGGCGGGGAGGGGCGCGCAGCAGGGGATCGTCTCCGGCGGTCGGGGCGAGGCCCTCCCCCGGTCCGACCCGCTCCGACTCGTCGGCTACGTCGGCTACGCGCTCGGCGTCGCCTCCCTGGCCGGGCTGGCCCTGGTCGCCGCCTTGCTCCTCGCCCGCGGGCGGCGTCGAGCCCGAAGCGGAGGACGTCGTGCCTGAGCGGATCGACCCCGGGGTGGCCGCGGCCCGGGGCGCGCTGACCGGGTTCGTGCCGGGCGCCTTCGTGGGGGCGCTGCTGGGGGCGGGTGCGTCCTGGGCGGCGGGAGCGGCCGTGAACTGGCTGCAGCAGTTGAGCTTCACCACCGGCATCCAGGTCCAGCTCCTGCCCTTCGGGGACCAGGTCGGCTTCCTCCAGACCGTCCAGGACGGCTGGTTCTACGTGATCCCGGCCGCGGCGCTGGCGGTGGGGCTGGTGGCGGCCCTGGTCGGGGCGCTGACCGGGCTGGTGCTGGCCGCGAGCTACGCGCTCATCCGGCCGGGGCCGCGCTGAGCCGGCGCCGCGCTGCTCCGGGCCCGGGCGGCGGCCCTCGACGACGTGGGGACCGGTTCGCCGCCGTGCGGACGGGGTGGAGCGGGAGGGGTTGGGGCCAACCCCGCGGTCGTGATCGCGCCCTGGCCCCGGACGGCACCGGCGGTTGCCGCCGACCGGAGCGCGGCCTGCTCGCACACATCCCTTGGGTCTCCGGGGCCATGGAGATCGTGGCCGGACCTGGAGGCGGCCCAAGCTCATCCTCTGCCATCAGGACCGAGCGAGAGCGTTCGGCTGCTCGATTACCAGGCCACCCCCCTGTACCTCTTCGATCCAGAAACCGGCAGCTCGTAGATGGTCGACGCACCAGCCACCCAGGGCCTCCAAACGTTCCCCAGTAAATACCTGCTGGTGGCCATACAGCGGCTGCAACTCCTTCTCATAAGGAACGACCAGGATCAACCGCTTCCGAGCCGCACCGAGCAGGTTCGCGGTCGCCGTCCTCGTCTCCTCGACGGTCATGTGCTCGAGCAGATGCACCGCGATCACCGTGTCGAACCTGCCCCGCAGGCAAAATTCCGGATCGCGAACGTCCCGTACGCTGAACCGGACCTGATCGTACCCGAGCTCTTTGGCAACGTCCCGAGCGCAGTCGATGACCTCGGGCCGGTTGTCGCAACCCACGATCTCCGCCCAGGGCCGCTGCTCGCTGAGCACGAACGGCAGGAAGCCCAGACTGGTCCCCACGTCCAGGTAGCTGGCACCACGGAGGTTGTCAAGGACCCATCCGTAAATGGCAGCGAACTGGACGATATGTGAGCGGTGAGCCTCCTCATCGATCGGCGGATGCTCGAGCAACCTTCGTAGTCGAGCCATGGTGTTCCGACCGTAGTATCGCCAGGGGACGAAACCTAATCGTTCCCTGGCAACACCAGAACAGTCGATGTCGTCGGAGCCGAGCGTCACCGAGGCGATGATGGAGAAGAGGAGGTCACCGAACGCCTGTGGGGACTCGATCAGACCCTCCAGCTCACCGAGTTCGGTCTTGATGACCGGTGGTAGGTCCTCATCGATCGACGCTGCGTCGTACGTGTGCAAGATCAGGGGGCGAGCACCCCACGGTGTCCGACAGACGGTGAACGAAGGGGTGTGCTCCACCGTTGCCCCACCTTCGGCGAGGCGGCGGGCCAGCGCCTCGATCCGGTCCCGACGTCGGTGACCGATGACGACGAACCTATCGGTTCCATAGATCATGAACTTGCGCCTACGGAGCTTCTGCACGAGGCGATGTACGCGATCGTTGCCGTTGGTCATCATGAGCTCGGCCATTGAGCTGTCGGTGGTGGGCATGGCTGGGCCGTGGCCTCCATCGGAGGAGGCCGGAAGGGCGTCGCATCCGGATGCCGCTTCCGAAGGCCGCCCCTGGGTCCGCGCCCCGAGCCCCCGCCCGCCGGGACCGCGGTCGCGCCGGTCGACCGCGCCGGTCAGGGGGCGTGGGCAGGAGGAGCATCGGGCTCCGGCCGGTGGTCGGCGCCGGGGCGTCCCGGTCGCGACCTCGAGCCGCACCAGCAGGGGCAGGTGATCCGAGGCGAGGGAGGACCGGGCCTCCGCCCGGGCCGTGCCGCCGCGCACCAGGCAGTCGTCGATGGGCTCTCGGGGTCGGCAGGACGGGGCTCGGGGCCACCACCGGCGAGCCCGCCAACCAGAGGTCCGGCGCCTGGTTGAAGTCGCCGCCGATGGCCACCGGTGGCTCCAGGGCGACCATCAGCTCCAGCAGCCGCCTGCTGGCCTCGGCCCGCAGGCTCGCGTCCTGCGGGGCAGGTGGGTCGATCCCACCCAGAGCCGGCGCCCTCCGTGCTTGATCCGCACCAGCACGACCGCCCGCGGCTCCGAGGGCTCGGTCCCGTCGTAGGGACGGGGCAGCAGCAGCTGCCACTGCTGGGCGGCCAGGATCCGCGCCCGCGAGGGGAACGCGTTGCCCAACCCCATGCTCCGGCCCCGGCTGGCCCGACGCCGGCTCCCCCTCCCGGTCAGCACGCCCGTCGGGTCCGGGGCGTCGACCACCAGCGCCAGGGTGGCCCCCGTCTCCGCCACCTCTTCCTGCAGCCGCGCCACCTGCTCGGCGAGCGCTCCGCATCGCCGTCCCACCTCCGTCACCTCCCCGCGCAGGGCCTCCGGCTCCGTCGATCGTGGCCCGGATCGCCCTCCGGCCTCGGAGAGGTCGGCCGCCTGGAGCAGGTCGTCGAGGGAGCGGCCGGCGGCGGTGGCCGCGATCCAGACCGAGGAGGGCACCGAGCGGCGGCCCGGTCTCCCAGCTGGAGAGGGTGGTGGGGCTGAGGGGGATCTGGAGGCGCTGGCCGAGGAGGGCGGCGAAGGCGGCCTGGCTGGCGCCCAGGCCGAGCCGGGCGGCCCGCAGGGCGTGGCCGGCGGCCTTGTTCTGCGGAGTGGAGGCGAAGCGGCCCTCGCCATCCTGGGGTCGGGAAGGGGACCGGCGGCACATCGGGCTCAGCATGGCCCGATGCGCCGCCGTGATGTCGCACCGGCAACGTACCTCCATATCGGCAACGTGGGATCCGACCAGGGGGTCACGGCCCGGCCGGGGTCGAGATGCGGAAGCCGGGCTGCCCCGGAGGTCGGGATGGCGTGGCCTCAGGTCACGTCCCGGAGGCGGAGCAGCAGGGCGCTGACCGTCACCGCGGCGAGGCAGTACAGGCAGAGCACCACGGTGGCCTCGGTGGCGCCGATGGCCGGGGAGGTGGCGCCCGAACCGGTGCCGAAGGAAGCGGCCAGGGCCTGGGCGTTCTGGCCCGGGAAGAACCGCTCCACGCTCCGCACCACCGTGTTCCCGAGCGCACCCAGGACGTTGAAGATGAGCCCTTCGACGATGAAGGAGTAGGCGAGGCCCAGGCCGATGGCGAGCGCCGACTGACGGAACAGGAAGGCCATGGCCATGCCCAGGAGCCCCCACCAGCCGTCGATGAGGAGCGCGGCCAGCGCGGCCCGTGCCACCTCGGAGGCCTCCGGCCAGCGCAGGGCGGCGCCGTCGGCCAGGGCCAGCACCGCGCTGCTGGCCGCGGCGGCGGCGAAGACCGCGATCACGTAGATGGCCAGGATGGCGTAGAGCACGGTGATCCGGGCCGCCAGGTTGTGGAGACGGCCCGGCCGCTGGGTCAGGATGGTCTTGAAGGTCCCCCATCCGTACTCGCTGCCCACCATCAGCACGCCCAGGATCAGGGCGATGGGGCCGGCCAGGCCGCCCCCACCCAGCGCGTTCCCGGCGAAGTGGGCCGGGTACAGCAGCTGCTTCAGCTGGCCGGGGGAGGTGCCGGGACCGAAGCGGGTGCCCGGAGGGGGATGCGAGAGCACCGCCCAGGGCAGGGCGTAGCCGAGCGCGACCACCACGCCGGCCAGGACGGCGAGCAGCACCCACACCGCCGGCCGCTTGCGGGCCTTGAGCCATTCCGATCGGACCGAGCCGAGCAGGTCGTGCACGGCTAGAGACCTCCTTCTCCGCCGGTCAGCTCCAGGAAGACGTCCTCCAGCGAGCGCTCGGCGGCCCGGATCTCAGAGACCGCGACACCGGCCAGCACCAGCTCCCGGTTGATCGCCGCCGCTCGCTCGCCGCCGGCCCGGAGCAGGAAGCGCCCGTCCAGCTGGGTGACGGCGTCGGCGCCCAGCACGCGCTCCAGCACCTCCCGGGCCCGGTGCTCCGGCTGGGCGCGAATCCAGAGCTTCGCCACTCCCCCCCGCAGCTCCTCGACGGTGCCCTCGGCGATGAGACGGCCGCGCTGGATGACGCCGACCCGGGTGCAGATCTGCTCCACCTCGCCCAGCAGGTGGCTGGCCAGGAGCACCGTGCGCCCGCCCACGGCCAGGCGTCTGATCAGCTCGCGCATGTCGGCCATGCCCTGGGGATCGAGGCCGTTGGTGGGTTCGTCCAGGACGAACAGCTCCGGCTCCTTCAGCAGCGTCGCCGCCACCGCCAGACGCTGCTTCATCCCCAGCGAGTAGGTCCGGTAGCGATCCCGTGCCCGGGGCGTGAGCTCGACCGCGTCCAGCGCCGGGCCGATGCGCCGCGGATCCAGCCCGCAGGAGCGGGCCAGCACCCGCAGGTTGTCCTGCCCGGAGAGGTAGGGGTAGAAGTTGGGGGTCTCGATCAGCCAGCCGGTGCGGGCCAGGCTCTGGGGGCTCCCCGGCGGATGGCCGGCCACGAGCGCCCATCCCGTGGTGGGCCTGACCAGGCCGGCCAGCATGCGGAGCGTGGTCGTCTTGCCGGCTCCGTTGGGGCCGAGGAAGCCGTACACCTCGCCGCGGTCGACTCGCAGGTCGAGGCCGTCCACGGCCCGCACCGGGCCGTAGCGCTTGCCCAGGCCATGGCTCTCGATGATGGGCTGGTTCGACGGCATCGTTCCCTCCAGCTGGACAACGCGGGAGACGGTCGCGCCGGTCGCCGGATGGAAGGGTGAGGGCCACTGGGCGCCGGCCATTACCATGTCGAGGTGGCGGGGTCGAGGTGGCGGTGCGGACGGTGGTCCGGGCCCCTCCGCCGGCCCCTGTCTCGGGTCTGCCCTCGTTCCGTCGGCCTGGAGGGGACGTGATGAGCGAACGCCGGCTTCCGAGCGTCTGGATCAACGAGCTGACCTGGCAGGAGGTCGATGCCTACCTGCGACAGGGGGGTCGGGTCGTCGTGCTCCCGGCCGGCACCACCGAGCAGCACGGCCCGGCCGGCCCCTGTGGGCTGGACACGTACGTCGCCATCGCCCTGGCCGAGGACGTGGCCCGGCGCAGCGGGGTGCTGGTGGCTCCGCCGCTCTGGTACGGGGACTCCTCTCACCACGGCGCCTTCCCCGGCACCCTCACCCTGCGGACCGAGACCTTGATGCTCGTGGTCCGGGACATCTGCCGGAGCCTGGCCCGGCACGGCTTCGACCGAATCCTGATCATCAACGGGCACAAGGGCGCCAACCTGCCGGCCTTGACCTCAGCGGTCAGGAACCTCCACGAGGAGGAGCTGCCGCAGGTCCTCTTCGCCGTCGCCGATCCGCTGCACCTCGCCCGCTCGGTGGCGGGCCGGATCAAGGACGCTCCCGAGCACCATTCCGGCGAGCTGGAGCTTTCCCAGGTCTACCACCGGTTCCCGCACCTGGTTCGCACCGACCGCCTCACCCAGGAGACGGTCGACTTCGCCGGCGTCTTCGGAGGGTTCGTCGGCGCCGACCTCTTCGGCCCCGCCCCGGACGGGGTCGAGATCGTGTGGTCGAGCCGAGAGCAACGCACCTTCGCCCCCGACGGCAGCTTCAGCCCTTCGGCCGGCCTGTCCGCGGACAAGGGGCAGCGGTACCACGAGCACATGGTGGATCGGCTCTGTCGGCTCGTCGAGTGGATGCGTTCCGATCAGGGGCCGATCGGCCGGACCCACCGGCCGGCGGAGGTGTCCGGGTGACCGACCGCGCACCGACGGCCGGCGATCCCCCTGGCGATCCCAACGCCGGCGAGGTGCCCCGCCGGCACCGGTGACCGCGGTGACCCTCACCGTCGACATCCGCGTGCCGCTCGGGCGCCCGCCTCGGGAGCTGGCCGATTTCATCGCGCGCTGCGAGCAGGCGGGCTTCGACGGCGTCGGCATCCATGATCACCACCAGACGGGATGGGACGTGTACGTCGTCATCGCCTTGGCGCTGGGTCGAACCAACCGGTTGCGGGTGTATCCGGCCACCTCCAACCCGGTGACGCGGCATCCCCTGGTCCTCGCCGCGCTGGCCAACTCCCTGGCCGCGGTCGCCCCGGGACGGAGCATGCTCACGCTCGCCGGAGGGTTTCGGTCGGTCGAGGCGGCGGGCCTGCGGAGCGCCGACCGCCGCGGGCTTCGTTCGGCGGTGGCGGCCGTGCGCGGGCTCCTGGCCGGGGAGCCGGTCCGGTTCGGCGGCACCGTGACCACGCTCAGGGAGCGGGCGGAACCCGTGCCCCCGGTGTGCGTGCTCGCCTCCGGGCCCCGCCTCCTGGAGCTGGCGGGAGAGGTGGCCGACGTCGTGATGATGATGGTGGGCCTGCACCCCGACGCGGTCGCCGCCGCCCGAGAGCACGTGCGCATCGGGGCCGCGAGAGCGGGCCGCGACCCGGCCTCGATCGACGAGATCTTCATCGTGCCGACCGCCGTCGATGGCTTCGAATCGGCGCGTGAGTGGCCGAGGCGGTGGTTTCGTCCCGGGCGGCCGTTCCTCGCCTACCCCAGCGCCTCCAATTTGCACTGGTTGCGGGTGGCGGGCATCCAGCTCGACCCGGATCACCGTCCCGATGACATCTCCCCGGAGCTGGCGTCCTCGATCTGCGAGGCGTTGGGGCTGTTCGGGCCACCCGAGCATTGCGCCGAGCGCCTGCTGCGCGCCCGAGAGGAAGTCGGGCTGCGGCACGTCCTCCTCTTCCCGTCCCACACGAGCGAGTCGGCGTACGAGCTGCCCGAGGCCGAGCTGGAGGCCTTCGCGCGGGTCATCGGTCCCCGGTTGCGCGAAGCCGTCCCGAAATAGGCGGGACAGCGCTCGGCTGCGGGATCGACCCGACAGGCAGGCGCCGGAGCGGGCCGGAGTGCGGCGGATGGTGCCCTACGCCCTGCGCCACACGATGGCCCACGCTGGTGCTGCACGCGACCAAGGACCTGAAGCTGGTGGCGGCCCGGCTGGGGCACGCGGATGAGACCTTGGTCCTGAGGACCTACGGGTCACCTGCTGCCGGGCGCGGATCGGGAGGTGGCCCGGCGCCTGGGGCGGTGATCAGGCCGCGGGCAGATGTTGGCTGAGGCGCGGACGTGGGCAGGTGGCACATCGAGGCCGCGAGGCCATGGCAGCTGGAGGTGGCCTCCTGGCGGAGACGGCACGGGCTCTCCAATACGAGATCGAGGCTGGTGCCGAGAGGGGGAGTCGAACCCCCACACCCTTGCGGGTAGTGGTTTTTGAGACCACCGCGTCTGCCGGTTCCGCCATCTCGGCCCGTGGAACCCTGGAGGCATATTTTCCCCATCCCGGCCGCAACCGTGACCGAGGCGATGGGGAAGGGCGTCAGGGCAGTGTCCCTAGCGCTCGTTCTGGGGCGGCGGGTAGATGAAGCCTACCAGCGGCACCTGGCCGGGACGGATGGTGCGCTGGTCGACCACCCCCCAGGCCTGGTAGTTCATCTCCGAGACCGTCCAGGAGCCGTCGGCGTGGACCGCCACCACCAGGGCCACGTGGCCGTAGCCGCTCTCCCGGGTGACCATGATCGCGCCCACCCGGGGGGTCTGGCCCTCGGGGTAGTAGGGGCGGGCGTTGGCCCACCACTCGATGGCGTTCCCGAACCAGGGCACGTAGACGTGGTTGGCCACGTACCAGGTGCACTGCCCGAAGAAGAAGTGGTTGGGCCAGGGGCCGCTCCCCGCTACCGGCGTCACCATGGCCTGGGCCTCGGCCGCCACCGCCCGGGCCAGGGCGTCGTTGCGCGCGGCGGCGGCGCGACTGGCGGCCTGGGCGGCCTGGTCGCGGGCGGCCCTGGCCGCGGCTTCCTGGGCGGCGGCCTGGGCCAGGGCGTCGTTGCGGAGCTGCAGGGCCCGGGCGGCGATCTGGGCGGCCTGGTCGCGGGCGGCCTTGACCTGGGCCACCCTGGCCGCCATCTGGTCCCGGGCCCGCTGGTCCTCCTGGCGCAGCCGGGCGGCCTCGCGCAGCAGCTGCCCCTGGCGGTCGGCCACCACCCGGGCCTGGGCCAGGTTGGAGAGGAGCTGCTGCAGGCTGCGCGCCCCCAGGAGCGCCCCCAGGCTGAAGACCGGGTGCTGGTACTCCAGCCGAGCCAGCTGGGCCAGCTGTCGGCCCAGCTCCGCCTGGCGCTGCTGGTCGGCCTGGAGCTTGCGGTCGAGGGCGTCCAGGGCGGCGTTGGCGGTCTCGACCTGGTCGTTGAGCTGGGCCAGCCGGGCCTGGTCCTGGGCCAGCTCCTGGTCCAGCTGCGAGACCGAGGCCGAGGGGGCCGGGCTCGCGGCCAGGGCCGGGGCGGCCGTGAGCGCCACCCCGGCCAGGGCGGCCACCAGGGCGGCGGCCAGGTACGAAGGCTTCCTCATCGCGGCAACCTCACTAACACGCTGCAAACTCCGAGGACGACCACGCTGCTGCCCAGCGTGACCAGGCTGATCAGCCCCACCGTGCCCACCGCGCTGCCCAGCTGCAGGAAGGGCAGGTAGGCGTCGATCAGGGGCACCACCCGAGCCCCCACCGCGCTCAGGGCGGCGGTCGCCAGGAGGCTGCCGGCCAGGGCCAGCGAGACCGCCTCCACCAGCACCGGCAGCCGGATCACCGGCCGGGGCGTCCCCACCAGGGCCAGGATGGCCAGCTCCGCCCGCCGGGAGCGGATCTCGCTCCGGAGCAGGACCGTGGCCACCAGCCCCGCCACCCCCAGCGCCGCCACCGCCACCCCCACCACCAGGGCCCGGGCCATGGACAAAAAGGCCTCCAGCCGCTGGCCCTGCCCGGGCGTGTAGGAGGTCGGCACCTGGTGGTCGGTGGCCGGGTCGGCCAGGGCCACCGCCGTCACCCGCCCCGCCGCCGCCGGGCTCCGCAGCTCCACCACCAGGCTGGCCGGGAAGGGGTTGCCCGAGGTCTCCTGGGCCATCTGCTGCAGGGTGGGGTCCTGGCTGGCCAGCCGCAGCGCCTCCGCCTTGCTCCGGTAGCTCACCTTCTCCACCCCGGGCAGGGCCGCGATCCTCGCCTCCAGCTGGCTCACCTGCCCCGCCTGGGCCCCGTCGGCCAGGAAGACCTGGAACTCGGAGGCCGAGCGCGCCTGATGGTCCAGGCTGCGCTCGGCCAGGACCAAGAACAGCTCCGCCGCCCCCGCCAGCGACAGCACCGCCCCCACCGCCAGCGCCGTCGCCCCCCAGGCCGCCGCCCGGTGCCGCCAGCAGCGCCAGCAGTAGGCCAGCACGCTCCCCAGGTAGCCCGGCCCCCAGGCCAGCACCGAGGCCCCCTCCCTCAACTGGCAGCCTCCAGCAGCTCCGGCTGCAGACGGATGATCCGGGCCGGGTAGCGCGACAGCACCACCTCGTCGTGGGTCGCCATCACCACCGTCCCCCCCAGCTCGTTCAGCTGCCGGAACAGCTCCATGATCTCGGCGCTGGTCCGGCTGTCCAGGTTCCCGGTCGGCTCGTCCGCCAGCAGCACCCGGGGCTGGTGGGCGATGGCCCGGGCCACCGCCACCCGCTGTTGCTCCCCACCCGAGAGGTTGGCCGGCAGCTCCTGCAGCTTGTCCCCCAGCCCCACCAGCTCCAGCGCGTCCACCGCGTAGGCGTAGGGATCCCGGATCCGCGGATGCGCCAGCCGCAGGGGCAGGACCACGTTCTCCAGCGCCGTCAGATGGGGCAACAGCTCGAAACCCTGGAAGACCGAGCCCACCCGCCGCCGGATCTTGGCCGTCTGCCAGCTCCGCAGCCGGTGCACCTGCACCCCGTCCACCACCACCGACCCCCGACTGGGCCGGATGGTCCCGTAGAGGACCTTCAACAGGGTGGTCTTGCCCGCCCCCGACGGCCCCACCAGGTACACGAACTCCCCCGGCCGGATGTCCAGGTCCAGGCCCGAGAAGACCGGCGCCGGACCGTAACCGGCGACCACCCCCCGGAGTTGAATCGCACCGAGAGGGGCCCTTCCCCCCACCGGCCGCTGC
>DASRBU010000271.1:0-3357 GCA_035653475.1 Candidatus Dormiibacterota bacterium
GTCGGAGGGGCGGCGGTCAGGACCCAGGAGACCCCCAGGGCCCGCAGGGGCCGGCCGCTCCCCGACGGAGCCTCGGCCGCCGCCATGGCCTCCAGTCGGTGGTGCAGCGCCTCCAGGAGGTGCCATGCCTCGACTCGAAGGAGGGCCCGGTGGGGCGGGGCCTCGAGCCGCTCCTCCAGCTCCAGCAGGAGATCGAAGCCGTCCCCGGCCAGGATCGAGCCCGGGACGCGGGCCCCGCCGGCCTCGAGCCAGGCGCGTCCGGCGTCCGGGGTCTGCAGGTGGTCGTGGACGCGGACCTCGTAGAGCCAGCCGCGTAGCGAGCGGTCCAGGAAGCGGACCTGGCTCAGACCGACGCTCTCCGTGCCCCGCCGGCGCAACACCTGGGCCTCGTCGCGCAGGACGGACGCGAGCTGCGGGAGCAGCTCCTGGAGGATGGCGCGGGGCATGGCCGCCTTCAGGCTACCCGGTGCGGGGAGGCGGCAGCGCCACGCCGGCGGAGGGAGGCCGCCGGGTCAGCGGCCCAGGCCGGGGGCGGACGGGTTGGCCTCGAGCGCCAGCTCGAGCCTGGCCACGTCGCCCGCGGTCAGGCGGAGCGGGGCGTCGAGCAGACGCATGCCCCAGGCCGGGGGACGGCCGGCGAAGCTCAAACCCTTCAGCACCTCGAGCAGGGGAACGGCGCACCGTCGCTCCACCGCGATGGGGCGCGCGACCGTGAAACGCTGCTCGCCGCGCGGCTTCCAGGGGCTGCGTTCCAGGTGGCGCACCGGGCCCGTGACCCTGGCCACGGCCCGGAGCTCCTGGACCCGCGGCAGCTGGTGGTCGACGTGCTTGCGGTTGACGTAGACCCACACCCGGTCGCCCTCCGCCATCCGGTTGAGCCGACGCTCGGCGTTTCGCCCCAGCCCCAGCAGGCCCTCGCGGGCGCAGATCTCCCAGTTGTCCTCGCTGAGGACGACGAGCCAGTCGTTCATCGCCTCCCATGATGGGCGACCGTGCTCGACGGCGGCATGGCGTCGAGATCCTCTACGATGGGTCACCGCCACTGCATCTTCTCCACCGCTGCCACGACCGAGCCAGAGATGAAGCCAGCGACGACTGCCCCACCTGGGGATCACGGGGAGCGACGACCGGGAGCGGCCCGTGGTTGACGACGGCGGCTCCATTCGGGTGCGCACCCGCCACGCCGAGCTGGGGCTGGAGGAGATCGCCTCCCTGCTCCCGGGCACGGGCGAGATCATGGCCTCGGTGGCGCGCTCCTTCGGCTCCGCCTGGCACGCCGTCGAGGCGGGCAACTGGGAGCTGGCCGCGTACTTCGTGCGCCGCGTCCAGAGCCAGCTCCGCGCCCTGGCGGTGGTCCGTCCCAGGTACCGGGCGCAGCTGGAGGCCTTCCGGCAGGAGGCGTTGCTGCCGCTCCTGGACGCGATCGGGCGGCGGGACCGGGCCGCCTTCGAGCCGGCCTACGAGGCCGCGGTGGCGCAGGCCGACCGCTACCACGCCGAGACCGGGCACCCCTACATCCGCTGGCGGCGGCCGCCCCATCCGCCCGAGACCTTCGTCTAGCTCCTGGAGTCGATCTTCGCGCTCGGCGGGCCGGCCCTGTGGATCCCGAGAGCAGGGCCGGGCGCGCCCTCGCCGACCGGGCCAGGCTCCCGACACGTCTACCCGCGACCAGAGCCCACACGACGACCGCCCCCGAGCCTTCCCCCGCGACGATCACGTCGAGGACGAACGGTCAACGGAGCCCACGCCCCCGATGGATCGCCTGCCCGCCGCGCCCGGTGGAAGGCCCCCGTCCGTCGGCCCGAGGTCCGGCCGATCCGGGCTGGCCCGGTCCCCGTCCTCCCCCGGGCGGAGGCGGCCGTCGGCCGGCGCAGGCCGTCCAGGTAGCGGCGCCGCATCGTCTCCGCCGGGCGGGTACGGGATCGCAGCCGCGAACGGAGACGGCGTAGCCGCCGCCGGTCGTCGGGGTCGTCGAGTGCCTCCTCGGCGGCGCCCAGCACGACCTCCGCCGCCTCCCGGATCTCCGGGTCGTGGAACCCCGGAGGGCCGAGATCCGGTGCGGCCGCGCGTCCGGGGTCAGGCGGCGGCCGGGGAGCCGCCGGTCCAGGATCGATCCTTTGGGCAAGGTGAGCAGCTCGCCGTAGAGCGCGAAGTCGTCGGAGGCCTCGAAGGCCTTGGACTCGATCCGTCCCACCTCCGCCTCGCTCCTGGCCAGCTGGGTGAGGGAGGGTTCGGTGTTCAGCAGGGTCGGCCGGGCTGGCGACGAACGCCAGGGCGCCGGTCGGGGTCCGGTGCGCACGAAGGTGCGGACGGAGAGGCTCTCCCAGAGGGTCCCCGGAAGAAGGGAGAGGCGAACGAGAAGGGGACCAGGTAGGGGCTGTAGAAGGTCGGCCTGGCCGCCGCGTCGATCGTCTGGCGGGGCTCGGCTCGGTCCAGGAGAGGTTGAGGTCGGGGCCGTAGGTGGTCATGTGGAAGTGGTCGGTTCGGTCCTCGGGGGTGAGCAGGCGGTGGCGACGCTCCCGGGGATTGAGCTCGGGGTGGACCCGGTAGGGGTGTCGCACGGGGTTGAGCCCGAGGCCCAGGAGGCGGAACCCGTGCCGGGCCGCCTCGCGGGCGAGGGCTGCGTGGTCGGCCCGGAGCCGAACCACGGCGGCCGCGACGCTGGCCCGGATGGGGGTGTGGATCTCGATGCCCTTGGGGTCGCAGCGCAGGAACTCGCCCCGGGGGCCGAAGCGCTCGTACCCCTCCACGTACTGGCGCTTGCACTTGATGCCCCGGTCCCCGATACGGAGACCGGGATCGTCCGTGGCCTGGACGGGGAGAGCGTCGACGATGGCCTGCAGCTCTTCGCAAGGGGTGTTGATGAAATCGGCGAAGCTGCCTCGCGCCGCATCAGGGCGACCTCGTGCTCGATCCCGTAGCGAAAGCCGCCCCCCGCTGCCATGCCCTCTGAAGGCCGGTCATGGGCCAGAGCCGCCGCCCGGTCAACCTGGAGCCGAGCCCGGGGCGCCGGGAGGGCTCGCCGCCGCGCGGCGCCCGGAGCCGAGTTGTAACAATGTAATAGTTATGACGGAGGAGGAAGAAGCGATCGCGGCCTGGGTGCTCGGCCACGTGCCCTCGGGATGGTTCAGCGGGCCACCGATGGTGGAGGTGGATCAGGAGGAGATCCTGGTGGTGGGTCGCCTCCCCGAGGTCGACGGAGGGCGCTCGTCGGAGCCGCAGGCGCGCCCGGGCGGGGTGCGGCAGTTCCGGGAGGCCACCCGGGAGGCCCGGGTGCGGATCGCCCAGGAGGCCGAACGGCGCTTCCGGCGCCGCCTCTCCTGGGGGGTGGAGGCGAACGGTGAGCGCATTCTCTTC
>DASRBU010000272.1:0-15318 GCA_035653475.1 Candidatus Dormiibacterota bacterium
CACCGACTGCGAGACCTGGGCCATGAAGGCGACCATGCCGCTGCGGGCGTTCGGGTAGCCCTGGCTGGTGCCCTCGAGGTCCACGTCGACCCCGTCCAGGCCCATGGACTGGATGGCCGAGACCGTGTTGGCGGCGGCCGCGGAGATGGCAGCCGGGTTGGTCACGATGGCGTTGACCGTGGCCGGATCCAGCTGCTCGACGACCAGGAGCACGCGCACCCCGTGCTGGTGCGCGGCCGCCACCAGGCTGGCGAACTCCTGGCCGGTCCAACCCTGGTACCCGGGGTTGGAGCTGGAGGTGTCGAAGCTGCCGTCGGAGCGGACGTCGAGGCCGAAATAGGCGATGGCGCTGAGCGTGCCCAGGTCCCAGCCGCCGGCGGTGGACAGCTCCCGGTAGGGCGCGAAGCCCAGGACCTCCCGGCTCGGGCCGTTCGTGGTCGCGGCCGCCGGGGGCTCGGCCTGGTAGGCCGCGTAGGCGGGTGTGGACGCGGGCCGGGGGCCGACGGCCGTGGAGGCCGGGCTCGGGCTGGAGGCCGGGGTGCCGGCCGGCGACGGTGAGGCCGGCGACGGCGAGGCCGCCGTCCGAGCGTGGACCAGGTGCTGGGCCAATCGCCAGGCGCCGTCGCCGGCGGGAGCCGGGTGCAGACGCAGGCGGTCATGCAGGTAGCTCGCCTGCTGACGCGCGTGGGGTCCCGGGTCCAGGTGTCCCGGGTACGCCTTCGGCGCAGAAGCCATCGACGCGACCAGGCCGAGCCGAGGGGAGGGGACGGGGCCACGGCCGGACCGGACGTCCCCCACCCCACCAGGAGCGCCAGCCCGAGCGGGAGGCAGGTGACGAAACGCCGCTTCGACATGTGGAGCGACAGGGCAGCAGGGCGGTCGGGCCGCCCGACGCCGGCGCCGGGACGTGCGTCATGGCGATCGCCGCTCGCCGCCCCCCACGGCCAGGACGTGCGTCACGGCTGGGGGCCGAGCCGACGAGGCGCCCCGCCTCCGCCCGGAGCGGGCCGGGACGCGCTTCCGGCCCAGCCCCCTGCAGGTTGAGGAGCCGACCGGCGTGGCCTACGCCATCCGCAGGACAGCGTCGGCCAGGATCTGCCGCCCTTTGGCGGAGGGATGCACGTCGCAGCCGGGCAGGCCCAGCTGAGGCGGCAGCGGGTTCAACAACCCCGCCTCGCAGGCGTCGCCTCCGGCCCCGGCCGAGGCCGCGGCGAAGGCGCCGAAGCCGTCGGCGACCCGGCCGCCGAAGGCGAGGGTATGGGCCGCGATCACCTGATCCATCTCCGCCACCAGGGTGGTCACGGCCAGGTTGGCGTAGTCGGTCGAGTAGACGGTCAGGGCCACGATCGGGCCACGGTAGCCGGCCCGGCGCCAGGCCCCGTAGATGCGGTCCAGGTTCTGCCCCAGATCGAACAGCGCCTGCGGCAGCCGGCCGAGCACGCAGCGCGGTACCTGGGGGTTCGGCGTGGCCGCCTGGCTCTCGGCCAGGGTCAGGATGTCCTGGAAGGTGAACGTCGTCCGGCCGGTGGCGCAGACCAGCTCCAGCCGGAAGAGGTCGTTGGCGCCGATGTCGATGCTGACCAGACGGGTGTCGGGATGCGCCCTCAGGAAGGCCAGGCTGAAGTCGAGCTGAGAGGTGGCATAGGAGACGTGCAGGGGATAGGCGGCCCGATACTCCCCACAGACGAGGTCCGGCCCCTCGAGCGAGACGAAGTGACCGCTGGTTTCGCCCGGGCACGAGGCGTTGGTCAGGGTCAGGCCCAGGGCCTGTGCCACCGGCGTCGGATAGCCGACGAAGTCGTCGGCGTCGCTCGGGTCGAGCGAGAGGTCGGTGCCGAAGGCGATGGAGTCGCCGGTGGCCAGGTAGGGGCCGGAGAGCGCGGCCGCCTGGCCGGCGCCGGTAGCCGCGAGCACCGGCCAGAGCAGCGCGCTCCCCAGCAGGCCCAGGGCGAGTCGCCGGATCGATCCTGGTCGCATCACGCCCATCCCCGTTCCTCCCCATCCGTGATCGGACCGAGCGCGTCAGCCGGCTCGGCTGCCCGGCGCCCGCTCCGTTGGCCCCGACCGGGCGCCGTCGCGACCATACCATGGAGTATGGAAGCGGTCAAGCGCGTCTCGGCGGTGCTCCCGCGCCGCCCGGCCGGAGGGGCGCGGCGAGGCTGTGCCATGCTTAGCCCCATGACGCTCAGCCGCCTCTCCGCCGGTGACTGGCTGGAGGTCGGCTTCGCCGTCCTGGCCGAGGAAGGCATCCGGGGCGTCAAGATCGACCGCATGGCCGAGCGGCTGGGGGTGACCAAGGGCAGCTTCTACTGGCACTTCAAGGACCTGAACGACTTCCTGGACGGACTGGCCGCCAAGTGGGCGGGCGAGATGGTGAACCGCTACCTCGCCACCGGAGGAGGGCCCGGCGAGCACCCCGCCGCCCGCATGCGGAACCGGCTGCGCGTCTACCTGAGCCGGCAGGTGCGGGCGCTGGACCGCGAGATGCGCAACTGGGCCTCCTCCGACGAGCGCGCCCGCCGGGCCCTGCAGAGAACCGACCGCCTGATCTTCGAGCAGATGACGCGGGACATCGAGGAGCTGGGCTTCCCTCCCGCCGAGGCGCAATGGCGGGCCAGCGTGCTCTTCTACGCCAGCGTCGGGTACGCCGCGGTCGGCCACCCGCTGACCGAGCCCACCCTCCGCGACGAGGGCTTCAAGCTGCTGGAGCTGCTCACCTCGCGCCAGCCGGGCCCGTAGCCGGGCCGTCACCCGCGCCGCCGACGCCGGCGCGGCCGGTCAGGCGCCGGCCACCCGGCGGGCCTCCGCCACCACCCGGTCGAAATCGGGCAACGGCTCCTCCTGGGACCGCTCCCAAGTCCAGCGGATCACGCCCTGGGGATCGACGATGAAGACGGAGCGCTGGGGCATCCCGGAGTAGCCGGGGACGTCGTCCCGCCGCACCCCGTACGCCTCCACCGCCTTGCGCTCGAAGTCGGCCAGCAGCTCGAAGGGCAGCCCTCCCAGCTGCTCGACGAAAGCCTTGTGGGAGAAGATCGTGTCCACGCTGATGGCGTACAGGCCGATCCCCGCCGCGGCCAGGTCCGCGTGCCGTGACCGGAACTCGGTCAGCTCGGTCTTTCAACCCGGGGTGAAGTCGAAGACGTAGAAGGCGAGGACGGTGGCCCGATGACGGGCGAAGACCTCGGAGAGGCGCACGTCCTCGCCCGAGGTGCTGGGCAGCTTGAGGTCGGGGGCAAGGGCACCCACGGGCAGCATCGCGCAGACAGTGTACCCGGGGACCGCCCTGGGGCCGGACCGCGTCAGCGACGGGCGACCAGGGCCGCCCCGGCCGGGCGTCGCTCGGTGCGCACCTCCCGAAACCCGGCCTCGGCCAGCAGGTCCCGCGCCCTCTCCACCTCGGCCTCGGTCACGCCCGATCCGAGCAGGAGACGACACCGGGGATCCGCGGTGCGTAGGCAGAGCACCAGACGCCCGCCCAGACGCAGCACCCGCCGGACCTCGCGCAGGTCGTGGGGCGGGTCGGGCCAGAGGAGGAAGCCGTTCACGGCGCAGACCTTGGTGAAGGCGCAATCGGGGAAGGGGAGGCGGGAGACGCCGGCCTGGACCAGCCGCACCCGTCCGCGGGCGATCCAGGTCCGGTTCCGCCGGGTGGCCTGCCCGAGCCTGGCCGGCGAGGGGTCGACGCCCACCACCAGGTCGGCGTCCCCCGCCCGTGCCAGCCGCTCGATCAGCCTGCCCGGGCCGAAGCCGATCTCCAGCACGGCGTCGTGCGGCCGGGGGTCCATCAGCTCGGCCGCCAGCTCGTTCATGGCCTCGTCGCCGGCGGCCGGGATGAGACCGACCAGACGGCCGCCCAGCCCCGCCGGGCCGCGGAGCCGTGCCCAAGGTGAGGTTCGAGCGCTGCCCCCAACCCCCATCACGACCTCGACATCAGCCTAACGCGCCGAGCCCGCCGAGAACGGACCCGAGCGGCGCCGGCGGCGCTGATTCCGGCTCCCGAGCCGCATCCCCGCCCGGTCCCGAGGACCGATCGTCGCCGGCCGGGGATCGCGCTCGGCATCGTCACCTCCCACACCGTCCCGGTGCCGCGGGAGGGCGACGCTGAGACCCGCCGGCGCTGCCGGCCGCGACTCGACCACCTGGAGGGTCGCACCGGACCTCCCCTCAGCGAGCGGACCGGTGCGCTCCCGCGTCGCGGCCCTCCCACCGGCCCTCCGCGGTCGACGGCGGGCTCGTCGCCCGCACCGGGCCGCGGCCATCACCGCGCCCGCCGGAGGGCACCCGCGAGGGATGCCGACGGCGACCGAACCAGGGTCGCTGGAAGGAAGGTCGGCGGATGCTCCTCGTCGGACCCGCTCCCAGGACTGGCGGTGCTCATCGAGGCCACCCTCCCCGAGCCCGTGGCGGGGTGTCGGCCGACCCCGGTCGAGCGGGCGCCGGCCGGCGTTGCGGCCAACCGACGTTCCCGGTCGGTCCGGGCCAGCCTGCGAGGATCAGCCGTGGGAGACCTCTCCCCCCAGGAGCTGCAGCGCGTGCGGCAGCACGGGCAGGATCGCCTCCAGCGACTCCCGCGCCCCGCGCACGCTGCCGGGCAGGTTGACGATCAGGGTCCGGCCCCGGACCCCGGCCAGCGAGCGGGAGAGCGCGGCCAGCGGCGTGGAGCGGAGGCCGGCCGCGCGCATCAGCTCGCCCAGCCCCGGCACCTCGTAGTCGAGGAGGTCGCGGGTGGCCTCTGGGGTGACGTCGCGCGGCCCCAGGCCGGTGCCGCCGGTCGTCACCACCAGGTGGTGACCCTCGCACGCCGCGCGCAGGAAGGTGGCGATCCGGTCCCGGTCGTCGGGCACCACGGCCACCTCGCCGATCTCGAAGCCGGCCTCGGTCAGCAGGCGACGCACGGCCGGGCCGCTCTGGTCGGTCATGGCGCCGGCCGAGGCCCGGTCGCTGACCGTGAGCACGGCGGCGCGCGGCGTCACCCCTCCTCCCGGCGCCAGTGACCGGACCGGCCCCCTCGCTTCTCCAGCAGGCGAAGGCGTTCCATCGTGACCCCGCGCTCGATTCCCTTGACCATGTCGATCAGGGCCAGCCCGGCCACCGCGGCCGCGGTCAGCGCCTCCATCTCCACCCCGGTCCGGCCCGCCACCCGGGCCGCGGCCACGATCCGCACCCCCTCCTCACCCAGCTCCAGGTCGACCTCCACGCCGGTGATGGGCAGAGGGTGGCAGAGGGGGATGAGATCGGGCGTGCGCTTGGCCGCCATGATGCCGGCGATCCGCGCCACCGCCAGCGCGTCGCCCTTGGCCAGGGTGGCCTCGCGCAGGGCCCGAACCGTGGCCGGCGCCAGCCGCACGAAGCACTCCGCCCGGGCCTCGCGCTGGGTCTCGGGCTTGCCGCCCACGTCCACCATCCGGGCCGCACCCCGCTCGTCGAGGTGGGTCAGCTCCACTTCCGCCACGCCCCCAGTTTAGGGTCGGCCCGCCCGCGGTCCCGCCCGGGCCTCGGTTGCTCGGGCCGCCGCCGGCTAGGACCCGGCCTCGGAGGCGGCCGTCTCCAGCTCCCGGCGCACCTCTCGGAGCGCGTCCACCACCGCCTCCTCCTCCAGGCCGGCGGCGCGCAGCCGCTCCGTCGCCTCCCCGGCCAGGAACGAGGCCAGGGGCGCGAAGCGACGCTCACGGGTGTGGGCGGCCACCCGCGCCAGCTCCAGCAGCTCCTCGGCCAGACGAGGGCTCAGCTGTGGCGCCGCGATCCGCACCCCGCGCCGCGCCCCCGCCTCCCGAAGACGTTCCCCCAGCTCGTCGAAGAACGGGTTCATCTCGCCGGCCCCGACCGCGCCGGGCTCGGGACCTCGCCCCGACGCCGCTCCCTCATCCCCCTGCCGACCCCCGGCCCCGGCGACTGCGCTCGTTCGCCGTCGCCACCAGCAGCAGACCGGTGAAGAAGCCGCCCTCGATCAGCCCGTACAGGACCGAGCGCCAGAGCGGCTGGGCGAACACGCCCAGGTTGAGCAGGAACATCAGCACCACCAGCACCGGCCCGGCGATCGCCGCCTGGAGCCCCGTTCCCAGGGACTCCCAACGCCGCACCAGCGGCGGCGGCTCGCTTATCCCGCGGTGGTCCGGCTCGGCCATGCCATACAGCATACGAAGCGGCCTCGGGCCCGGGCTCAGAGGCCCGCCAGCTCCCGGGCCCGGGCGAAGACGGCGTCGAACATGGGCTCGGTGAGCTTGCCGGTGAACGTGTTCTGCTGGCTCGGGTGGTAGGAGCCGAGCAGCCGGTAGGGACCGACGGCGGCCTCCGCCAGGTGGGCGAACCGGGGCCGCGGCGCGACCCGGTGGTCGCGGGCCGCCAGCGCCCTCAAGGCCGCGTCCCAGGCGAACGCGCCCAGGCAGACCAGGGTCCGAGCCCGGACCAGGAGGTCCATCTCCCGGACCAGGTAGGGCAGGCAGTGGTCACGTTCCTCCGGAAGGGGGCGGTTGGCCGGCGGCGCGCAGCGCACCGCGGCCGCGACATAGGCCCCGCTCAGCCTCAGCCCGTCGTCGCGGTGCAGCGAGCGGGGCCAGTCGGCGAAGCCGGCCCGGTGCAGGGCCGCGAACAGCCAGTCCCCGGAGCGGTCGCCGGTGAAGATGCGCCCGGTGCGGTTGCCGCCGTGGGCGGCGGGGGCGAGGCCCACCACCAGCACCCGCGCCCCGGGGTCCCCGAAGCCCGGCACCGGTCGCGCCCAGTACTCCTGGCCGGCGTAGCGCGGGGGAGCCGTACGGGCGACCCGCTCCCGCCACTCCACCAGCCGGGGGCAGCGGCGGCAGGCCACGACCTCCCGGCTCAGCTCGGCCAGACGGTCGGCGACGGCCGCGGTCGGTGGGCAGGCCCCGGAACGGTCGCCGGACGGGTTGGCGGGAGCCCCGGCTCCGGTGCGGCCCCGGCCGTCCCCCTGCGGCCCGGTCACCGGCGTGGTCCCCGCACGACTCGCCGGCCCCGACGCGCTAGAGCAACGCCTCCAGCCGCTCCCTGAGCGCGCTCTGGAGGTTGGGTCGGTAGCCGACCATGCGCTCGGCGGGCTCCCCGCCCTTGAAGATGATCAGGGTGGGGATGGACATGATGCCGAAGCGAGCCGGCGTCTGGGGGTTGGCGTCGACATCCATCTTGAGCACCCCCACCCGGTCCCCCATCTCGGCCGCCACCGCCTCCACCACCGGCGCGACCATCCGGCAGGGACCGCACCAACTCGCCCAGAAGTCGACCAGGACGGGGCGGTCGCTCCTCAGGACCTTGGCCTCGAACTCGGCGTCGGTCACGGTGCCGACGCCCTTCTCCGCCTCGCTCAAGCGTCCTTGCTGCCGACCGGCTCGGCCTGCGACTCCGCCTTCTCGGCCCGGTCCGAGCCCGAGGACCTGTCCGACCCGTCGGCACCGGGGCCGGAGCCGTTGCCGCCGCCCTTGTAGTCGGTGGTGTAGAAGCCGCTGCCCTTGAAGTGCACGCCCACCGGGTAGAGCAGCTTGCGCAGCCGGCCGCCGCACCGGTCGCACACCTGGAGGGGCTCGTCGCTCATGCTCTGGAAGACCTCGAGCTCGTGCCCGCACTGACCGCAGCGGTACCCGTAGATCGGCATCTCTCCTTGGACCCTCTCCTTACGTCCTTGCTACACCGCGAAGGCTCGACGGTCGAGCCGGTAGAGCACCATGCCCGAGGGGGGCTTGGGATGGAAGTAGGTGCTCTTCTGCGGCATGGTCTTACCCTTCCGGGCCGCCTTCAAAACCATCCCCAGGTCGGGCGTGCCCAGGAAGAACGCCGCCACCCCCCGGCCGGAGTCCACCCAGCGAACCGCCTCCTCCGCATCCCGCGTGTAGGCGAGGTACGCTTCGGGGTCGCGCCGGCCCAGGAGGTTGTCGATCACCTGACGGTGTAACTCCACCACGGCCACCTCCCCTTCCAGGGGCAGGAGCTGGAACCTGCCCTCCCGGTAGGTGCCCGCCGCCACCCGGCCCTCCAGGGCCCCGAGCAGCTCTTCCAGCGAGCCCACCTCCTCGCCGCCGGTGACGGCGATCCCGGCCCTGAGCAGACGGTGGGTGGGGAGCACGATCAGGCCCGGGTCGGCGAGGTCGGTGATCAGGGCGAGGGTGAAGCCGGCGCCGGGCTCGCCGCCTCCCGCACCCGCCTGCGGGCCCAGCGCCCCCACCTCCCGCGCGTAGGCCAGGGCGGTCTCGTAGCGATGGTGCCCATCCGCAATCAGCAGGGGCCTCTCCGCCAGCGCGGACCGGACCGCCTCCAGCCAGCGCCCCTCGGTCAGACGCCGGAGCTGGTGGCGCTCACCGGCGAACTCGAAGCCGCGCTCCTCACCCTCGGGCGCCCCCTCCAGGAGGGGACGGAGGCCCTCGGCCAGGAGCCAGATGGGCTCGAGGGCGGTGCGGGTGGCCCGCAGCAAGGACAGCCGGTCCTCCTTGGGAGCGCGGTGGGTGTGCTCGTGCGGCAGCACCGCCCCCTCCTCGTAGGGGGCCAGGCGCAGGATCGCCAGCAGGTCGAGGCGCGTCCTGGGTCCGCCGGGCCGGCCGGCGCCGGAAGGCGCCGTGAACTCGGTCCGGTGCAGGTACATGGCCGGCTCGGTCTCCTCGACCAGCACCCCCTCCGCCAGCCACCGCTCCAGCAGGCGACCCGCACCCTCGTAGTCCTGCCCAGGCCGGGTCAGGTGGACCACGTTGTGCGGCGAGCGGTCCCGGTAGGCGGCCACCTCCCCCTCGTCGAGGACGTCGTAGGGCGGGGCCACGACCGGCTCCAGGGGCTCGGCGTAGCGAAGCCCCGCGAAGGCCCGGACCTCAGCCATCTCCCGCGCCCAGCTCGACGTAGCGCAGGTCCTCGATCCCGGGGACGGCCCGCAGCCGCTCCAGCACCTCCGCCCCCACCGGCTCGTCGACGGTCAGGAACATCATCGCCCGCCCGCGGGGGGCGTCGCGGCCGACCTGCATGGAGGCGATGTTGATGTCGGCCTCGCCCAGGATGGTGCCGATCCTACCCACCACCCCGGGTCGATCGGCGTGCCTGGAGACCAGGAAGCGGCCGCTCGGGACCAGGTCGACCCGAAAGGCGCCCACGCGGGTGACCCGCGGCTCGCCGGCCAGCACCGTGCCCGCCAGCTCGGTGCCGTTGAGCCGGAGCACGACCCCGTTGGGGTAGCCGGGGCCCGGCCGCGGCGTCCGTCGCTCCACCAGCCGAAGCCCGCGGTTGCTGGCCACCAGGCGGGCGTTGATGGGGTTGATCCGCTCCTCCGTGTAGGGCTGGTACAACCCCTTGATGGCCGCCGCCGTCACCGGGGAGACGTCCCGCTCCGCCAGCTCCCCCTGGTACTCGATCTCGAGCTGGGACACGGCACCCCCGCGGAGCTGGACGTGCAGGGCGGCCAGCCGCTCGGCCAGCATAGCGAAGGGACGCAGGAAGACGACCTCCTCGGGCGGCAACGAGGGACCGTTGACCGCGTGCCGGGGCGACTCCCCCCGGAGCACGGCCAGCACCTCCTCGGCCACGTCCACCGAGACCGAGGTCTGGGCCTCGACGGTCGAGGCGGCGATGTGGGGGGTGGCGATGAAGTTGGGCAGGGTCAGCAGCGGGTGCTCCCCCACCGGCTCGCGGGCGAACACATCCGAGGCGGCCCCGGCCAGCCGGCCCTCGGCCAGGGCCGCGTACAGGGCCGCCTCGTCCACGATCCCGCCCCGGGCGGCGTTGATGAGCCGCAGGCCGGGCCTGGCCAGGGCCAGCAGCCGGGCGTCGATCAGGTTGCGGGTGCCCTCGACCAGGGGGGCGTGGATGCTCACGAAGTCCGAGCGCCGGAACAGCTCCTCCAGGCCGACCAGCTCCACGTTGAGCTGCTCCGCCCGCTCGGGCGGCACCGCCGGGTCGTGGGCGATGACCTCCATCTCCAGCCCCTGGGCGCGCTTCGCCACCTCGGAGCCGATGTTCCCGAGCCCGACGATGCCCAGGGTCTTGCCCCGGATCTCGGCCCCGATGTAGCGGGACCGCTGCCACTCGCCCCGCCGAACCGAGGCATCGGCCTGGGGGATGTTGCGGGCCAGGGCCAGGAGCAGGCCGATGGTGTGCTCGGCGGCCGCGATCACGTTGCCGCGGGGCGCGTTGACCACCAGGATGCCGCGCCGGGTGGCGGCCTCGAGGTCGATGTTGTCGATCCCGACCCCGGCTCGTCCCACCACCTTGAGCCGTCGGCCCGCCTCCAGCACCGGCGCCGTCACCCTGGTCTGGCTGCGCACCACCAGGGCGTCGACGTCGCCGATCGCGGCCACCAGTTCCCCCTCGCCCAGGCCGGTGCGCACCTCCACCTCCGCGGCCTGACGCAGCCGGACCAGCCCGTCCTCGGCCAGCGGATCGGCGACCAGCACCCGCGGACGGCCCACGATCGACCTCACCCGGCCACGGCCACCGATCCCGAGACGAGGCGGGGGCCGGCCGCGGCCAGAGCGCGGCCGTCGGCCGGGGCCACGTCCAGATCCTCCAGCGCCCGCTCCATGGCCCAGAGCACCTGGACCACGTCCCCGTCGGCGATGGCGCCCAGGTGGCCGACCCGCACCATCTTCCCGGTCATCTTGCCCTGACCGCCCCCGAGCACCACTCCGTAACGCTCGCGGAGCAGGCGGCGATAGGCGCCCACGTCCAGCTCCGGCATGGGCACGGCCGCGGTCACGGTGGCGGAGCGGTAGCCCTCGGCGGCGTAGAGCCGGAAGCCCAGCGCCTCCACGCCGGCGGCGACGGCATCGGCGAGCCGGCGATGGCGGGCGTAGACCTGGCTCAGCCCCTCCTCCTCCAGCATCCGGAGGCCCTCCTGGACCGCGTAGAGCACACCGATGGCGGGGGTCCAGGGGGTCATGCCCTTCTCCGCCTCCTGGCGGGCACGGCCCCAGTCCAGGTAGTAGCGCGGCGCCCGCGCCCGCTCGGCGAGCGCCCAGGCTCGGGGGCCGACGGCGACGAAGGCGAGGCCGGGCGGGGCCATCCAGCCCTTCTGGCTCCCGCTCACGGCCACGTCGATGCCCAGGCGGTCCACCTCGACCGGGATCGAGCTGGCCGAGGAGACGGCGTCGACCGCCACCACCCGCTCCGCCTCCCGGGCCACGCCCACCAGGTCCCGGAGCGGGTTCGTGACCCCGGTCGAGGTCTCGTTGTGGGTGAGAAGGACCAGCCGTGCCCCTGGATAGGCGGCCAGGGTCCGGCGCAGGTCGTCGGGGTCGACCGGCTGCCCCCACTCCGCCTCCAGCCGCACCACCCTGGCCCCGTAGGCGGCGGCCATGCCGGCGAAGCGCTCGCCGAAGTTGCCGCACACGCAGGCCACGACCTCGTCCCCCGGGGAGACCAGGTTGGCCACCGCCGACTCCAGGCCGCCGCTGCCGGAGCAGGTCAAGACCAGGACCTGGTTTGCGGTCTCGAACACCCGCTGGACGCCGGCGCAGACCTCGGCCAGCAGGGCGGCGAACTCGGGCCCCCGGTGGTCGATCATGGGCCGGCTCGCCGCCCGCACCACCCGCTCGGGGAGCGGCGTGGGACCGGGGATGCGCAGTTGCTGCTGATAGATCATGGTTCGCTCCCGCGTCTGGCGCCGGCCAAGGGATCGGTCAGCGCAGGATGTCGGTGGTGAAGGGGAGGAGGGCGATGTGACGGGCACGCTTCAGCGCCGAGGTCAGCCGCCGCTGGTGCCGGGCGCAGGTGCCGGTGATGCGGCGGGGGAGGATCTTCCCCCGCTCCGACAGGTAGCGCCGGAGCCGGCTCACCTCCTTGTAGTCGATGTAGTCGATTCGCTCCGCGCAGAAGCTGCAGACCTTGCGACTCGAACGCTTCTTCATTGCCTCCCTTCGAACCTCGGTGGTGGAGATTGGCCTCCGGGCCGGTTCCGAGCCGGTTCAGAACGGGATCTCGTCGGGATCGACGTCGCGGATGGGCGGCTCGTCGGGGAGCGGCGCCTCCTCGCCGGCGCCGGCCGCGCCGGAGCCGGAGCCCCTGGTGTCCAGGAACTGGATCTCGGTGGCCACCACTTCCGTGCGGCTGCGCTTCTGGCCGTCCTGACCCTCCCAGGAGCGGGTCTGGAGCCGACCCTCGACGTAGACCAGGGACCCCTTTCGGGTGTACTGGGCCGCGACCTCGGCCAGGTTGCGCTTGCCCAGGTTCCAGACCACGACGTTGTGGAAGTCGGTGAACTCCCGGCGCTCGCCGTCGGCGCCGGTGCCGTAGCGGTTGGTCGCCAGCCCGAAGGTCGTGACCGGGGTCCCGCTGGGCGTGTAGCGCATCTCGGGATCACGGGTGAGCCGGCCGATCAACATCACCTTGTTCAAGCTCACGGCTCCTCGGCCTCCTCCGCGGGCGCGGCCGCCCGTTCCTCGGCGAGCTCCGGCTCCTCCGGCTCCGGCTGCCGGGGCCCGGCCGCCGGTTGGCGCTCCGTCCTGGCTTTCTGCGGCCGCTCCCGGCGCTGCTCGGGCTTGCGCACGATCAAGTGACGGAAGACCGTGTCCGAGATCTTGATCGTGGCCTCCATCTCGGGGATTCGGTCCGGCTCGACCCTGAAGTCGGTGAGGACGTAGGTGCCCTCGCGTAGGTGGCGGACCTCGTAGGCCAGCTTGCGCTTGCCCCAGACGTCCGTCTTGAGCACGGTGCCCTGGACGTTCTCGATCAGCCGGTTGACGGAGGCAACCGCCTCCTGCACCTGCTGCTCGTCGAGCTCGGGACGAACGATGTAGAGGATCTCGTAATCGCGCGGCAAGGGTCTTCTCCTCTGTGGACGACAGGGCCCTGCCACCAGCAGCCGGGGACACGACGAGGGCGGGATCGATCGGCAGGGCCAGAGGAACGGCTGTATTTTATGGCGCCGGAGGATGCCGTCGCCCAGGAGGAGCGGTTCTCGCGACCTGCCGACCAGAGCGGCGCCCGGCCGGAGCCGAGAGGCCGCCCGCCGGCGGGCGGCGCCGGGTCGCGAGGTGCCGGTGCTGGCCGTGGCCGTGGCCGCCGCCTTCCTGGCCGTCTTCGTGGCCATCCTCGTGGCCTACCACCTGAGCACCACCCGCTCCGCCTCGGCGCCGGCCATCGACGGCGTGCGCTGCCAGGCCGTGCAGGGCGACGCCCGGCAGTACCACGTCCACCTCGACCTGCTCTACAAGGAGCAGCCGGTGACCATCCCCGGCCAGATCGGCCAGACCGCCCACTGCACCTACTGGCTGCACACCTCGGGCGAGGACGGGATCGTCTCCATCGACCTGCCCCGGGAGGCGGCCTCGACCCGGCTCACGCTGGGCCAGTTCTTCGCCGTCTGGAAGCAGCCCTTGAGCCAGCAGCGGGTGGCCACCCTGCCGGTGGCGCCCGGGGAGGAGCTGCGGGTCTGGGTGAACGGCCGTCGCTATTCGGGCAACCCCGCCGACATCGTCCTGCGCTCGCACGAGCAGATCGTGCTCGAGATCGGGCCCCCCTTCCAAGAGCCCCCGCCCGGCTACACCTGGAACACCAGGGCCTACCCGTCCTGAGCCAGGGCCGGTGATCCACCGGCCGTAAACAGGTTTTTCCACCCTCGTCAACAGGTTTTCCACAGCCTGGGGAGTCGTTGACCGGCCGCCAGGGGGCCCCCAGAATGGACGGAGAGCCGGGCCCGACTCCGCCGCCTTGGGTCGGGGCACGCGCCCCGACGCGGCCCGAGCCGTCGACCGGGGGTCGGGCGACTTTCAGGAGGGACGATGGCATGAGCTCGGTGCTGGTCAGCCCCACGCCGTCCACGGAGGCAGGCCGCTTCTCCCTGGCGCCGCGCCGGGTCCGCGACCTCAACGGCCGCACGGTCGGGCTGCTGGACAGCGGCAAGTTCAACTCCGACCGCCTGCTGGACGCGGTGGCCGATCTGCTCAGGGAGCGCTACGCGGTGGGCGAGGTCGTCCGCCGGCGCAAGCCCAGCTTCTCACGGCCGGTGCCTGAGGCCATGGCCCAGGAGCTGGCCGAGCGCTGCGACGTGGTGATCGCGGGAGTCGGCGATTGAGGGTCGTGTAGCGCGGCCAGTGTGGCCGACGGCATCATCCTGGAGCGCCTGGGCGTCCAGGCGGCCTCCATCGTCACCAGCGCCTTCACCCGGAGCAGCGACGCCATGGCCAGCACCATGGGGGCCCGGGGCTACCGCTACGCCATGATCCCCCACCCCCTGAGCAGCCTGACGCCCGAGGAGTGCCGAGCCCGGGCCGGCGAGGTGCTGTCCGAGGTGCTGGGCGTCCTGGGCCTGGACGGAGCCGAGACGGCCGCGGCTCCGGCCGGGGCCGCGGAGGGCGACGGGCGGAGGGCGGCAGGGACGGCGCCAGCTCCCGAGCTGAGCGTGGAGCGGGTGACGGAGCTGCGGCGGGTGATCGAGCACTACTTCGAGCGGGGCTGGACCGACGGCCTGCCCGTGGTGCCGGTGACCGCGGACCTGGTTCGGGAGTTCGTGGAGTTCGCCGGGCGCGACCCCGACGAGGAGGTCGCCGTGGTCGAGCACCTGGGCCGGAGGTGCACGGTGGAGCTGGCCGCGATCGCAGCCGCGATGGCCGGCTGCCGGAAGGAGTACTTCCCGGTGGTCCTGGCCGCCATCGAGGCCCTGCGACCCAACATCGCCACCGGCCTGCTCCAGAGCACCACCGGCCAGGCCCAGCTGATCATCGTCAACGGGCCGATCCGGAACCGGCTGGGGTTCAACGCCGCCGGCAACGTCTTCGGCCCCGGCTCCCGGGCCAACGCCACCGTCGGGCGCGCCTTCCGGCTGGTGGTCATGAACGCCTTCGGCATCCGGCCCGGAGAGCTGGATCAGGCCACCCAGGGCACCCCGGCCAAGTACAGCTTCTGCATCGCCGAGAACGAGGAGGAGAGCCCCTGGGAGCCGCTCCACGTCGAGCGCGGGTTCCCGCCCGAGGCGGACGTGGTCACCGCCCACTTCGCGCGCAGCACCCTCCACGTCGAGAACCGGATCAGCAACCGGCCCGAGGACGTCCTGCTCACCATCGCCGACTCCATGTCCTACGCCGGCTCCTGGCAGGCCGGCCGGGGCTACACCGTGGTCATGGGCCCCGAGCACGCCCAGCTGGTCGCCCGCCACGGCTGGACCAAGCAGGACGTCAAGCAGTTCCTGTGGGAGCACTGGGGCCGGCGCAAGAGTGACCTGCGCCGCCTCGGCCTCTACCGCGAGGACGTGGTGCGCAACGACCCGCTCTCGGGCGCCTCCGCCTCCGCCGGCAACGCGGACGAGTTCATCCGCTTCGGGGAGTCGCCGGACTCCATCCTGCTGGTGGTGGCCGGAGCCAACAACGCCGGCGTCTCGACCGTGGTGCCCATGGTCCG
>DASRBU010000273.1:0-7302 GCA_035653475.1 Candidatus Dormiibacterota bacterium
TCGCGGGCGAACCTGACCAACCGGTATCGCGACCAGGCCAGCACCGCGCAGAACCTCTCCAGCCCTGCACCGGCGTCCAGTCGATGACCAGGTGCTGGCCCGGCACCGGCACCCAGGGCCGGTACCGCCGACGCTGTCGCCGCCAGCGCGCCTTCGCCTCGTGCACCGCCCGCCGCAGATTCCGCGCCGAGCCCGTGTAGCCCGCCGCCCGGACCACCGGCAGCAACCGCTTCGCCGAGATCTGGCCTTCGGTGTCCTTCACCTTCTTCTCGATGACCGTCTTCACGTTCTCGGGGTTCGAGACCAGGCGTCGCGGCCGACGCTCGTACGGCTCGCCTCCATACGCTCCACCACCCGCTTCACCGTCTCGTCGGTCGTCCGCCACAGCCGGGCCGCGGCCCGGTAGCTGCCAGCTCTCGGTAGGCATTGAGGATGTCCAACTGCTCCCTCGTGTCCTTCCATGGAGACGTCCTCCGGTGCGACGACGTTGGCTTCAGACCCCAACACGTTCTCGCACCGGGGATTCCTCCGTCTGACCCTCAGGTCAGCCGAGGGGTGCGGACTTTGAGATGGCCACTCCCGCGGACTCTACGTTGGCCAAGGACACCCCACCGCCTCAACCTCTGGATCAGGCCGGGACCGAGCCGCTCTCCGGCCGTCCCAAGGTCGAGCCTTCGCGTTCGGAGCAGGCTGGGGGCGTCCTCAAAGATGGGGATCAGATCCCCGTCGGTTCGAGGGCCTGGAGGTGTCCAACCCGCAACGCGAATCGATCCCCAGGTCGGCCCTTGTCTCCAGGGCAGGAGCGAGGGATCGATCGTGGAGGCCTGAGCCACACCATGAGGCAGGTGCCATGGCCGTGCTCACGAGGAGGCAGGACCCGAAGGGACAGAGCAGGCGCCGCTGGCTCAGCCGGCCGCGTCCACCCGGCGCGCGGCCTGGGCTCGCAGGGTGGTCTGCGACGGCCGCCGGCGCCGCCTATCGGCCGCTCCCTCGGGATGGCCCGACGAGGTCCGGCGGCGGCTTCGCGTGACCCCCTCGGCGGACTCCCCCTGCTTTGTCTGCACGGCGTACACCTTGGCCTCGAAATCCTCGAGCATGGCCTCGCACTTCTGGATCCATGCCCGAGCATCGGCCTCCCGGGGAGAGCCAAACCAGTCACGCTCGCGGACGTGGTCGAACCAGGAGCAGATCTTCTCGAACTCCACGCGAATCTCCTCCGCCTCTTCGTACGTGAAGTTCTTGCGAAAGGTCTCGAACTCGATCTCCTTCGTGAAGTTCACCTCGCAGTTCTCGATGATCTCGTCGTAGTGCTTGTTGGTCTGCTCCAGGAACTGCCGAGCGAGCTTGACCTCCTCCTCTGGAGGCGGCTTCCGCAAGGGCAGCAGATGGTACTCCCCTCCTCCCTGCTCGATGCGGCTCAGGACTGCCGCCAGCTCACGTCTGAGACGGACGGTGTCCGGGAAGACACAAACCGACTGCTGTAGGTAGATGGCCCCCATCTTCTTGAGCATCCGCCACACCGCGACGCGCGTAGCCGTCGGCTTGGCGGGAACCCGATACACCAGCAGCATGAAACGGCTCGGCCGCTGGCGCATCCCTCCCTTCTCAGCATCCCCGGGCTCTCTCGATAGGGGCTCCCTGGCAGTCTGAGTGGGCTGCTCAGCCATATTCTACAATTATAACACCTGTTTAATTTAACATCTGATCCTCCAGGGAGGCGAATCTTATGCTGAGACTGATCGCGGCAGGGGATTCCATGATCACCCGCCGACTCTCACCGAGTCGCGACCGCGCCTTCCTGGACCTCGTTAGCCTGATCCGTTCCGCCGACGCTGCCTTCACGAACTTCGAGATGGGCTGTCCGCGGGACCCGCTGATGCCCAACGTCAACCATCCGAGCGCCTTTCAGTACTCTAAGCCCTTCGTGCTGGACGAACTCAAGTGGTGCGGCTTCAACCTCATCGGCGCTGGGAACAACCACATCGGTGACTATGGGCCAAAGGGGCTCATGGACACGCTCGAAGAGATCGAGGCCCGAGGACTGGTGACCGCGGGCGCCGGTGCCAGCCTCGGTGAGGCCAGGGCCCCCGGCTACCTTGATACGACCGGCGGCCGCGTCGCCCTCCTGGCCGCGACCTCGACCAATGTCGAGCACGGGATGGCGCTCGCCCGGCGCAGCGATATGGACGGCCGCCCAGGGGTCAACCCTCTACGCTTCGAGGTCAGCTACCACCTCGACGAGGCCCGGTACCGGGCGCTCGTAGACATCGACCGGGCACTGGGCACGGCGGCGACTACCCGACACCGGCGGGAGTTCAGCGCGCTGCACGGTCGGAGCAACCCGGATGCCCTGAGCTTCCTCGGTGCCAACTTCTTCCTCGGCGACACCTGTCGGGTGACGACCAGGCCACGGGCGGCGGACCTCGACGCCCTCCTTCGGGGCATCGGCGCCGCCCGCCGTCAGGCCGACCTGGTCGTGGTCAGCCTTCACGCCCACGAGGGACCAGCCAACGATCTCAACTCCGACACACCCGCCGACTTCATCGTGGAGGCGGCCCGGCGAGCGATCGAAGCCGGTGCCGATGCTGTCCTCGGGACGGGGCCCCACATGCTCCGGCGTATCGAGATCCACCAGGGGAAGCCGATCTTCCTGTCGCTGGGCAGCTTCGTGTTCCAGATTGAGACGGTGCAGCGGCAGCCCGCGGCGGCCTACGAGAAGCACGGCCTGGGGCCGGACTGCCTGCCCCCCGACGTCACCGATGCCGTAGGGGCCGTCCGGGAGGGGCCGCCTCGTGGCTTCTGGGACCGGCGTATGTGGACCAGCGTGGTCGCGGATTGCCGCTTCGAAGAGGGCCAGCTTCGCGCGCTCGAGCTCCATCCGATTGACCTGGGCATGGAGCTCCCACGACACATCCGAGGAGCCCCGGTGCTGGCCAGTGCCGAACGTGGCGAGGAGGTCCTGCAGGGCTTGGCCACCCTCTGCCGGGAGAGTGGGGTCGAGATTGCGACGGAGCGCGCTGGCGACCGTGTCATCGGACGCCTTCGGCTCTGACCGGTATGGCTGAGCACAAGCGTCAGAGGCGACCGGTCGGAGGTGAACGGTGCCCCCGAACCCGGGAACGGTCCCAACCACCAATCCCAGCCCATGGGGAGCATGCCGCCAGGGGGCCGAGGATCGTGCGCGTCGTGGGCCCACCGTGGCATCCGGCTCGAGAGGCACGGGGCCTCGCGGGTGTCCCAACCCTCGAGACGATTGCCTCTGGACCGGCGTGGTCGCCGCTGCTTCCAGGGCCACGATCTGGTTGCTCTCGACCCGCCCGGTCACCTCTGCAGGCATGCCTCGTATCCGCACCCGACCTCGCCAGCGTCGAAGCCGGAGGCACGACCTGAAGGACCCGGTCGGTGCTCGCCAGGGTCCAGGTCGCGATCGAGTGGGGCCAGGTGGCGGGATGGGTCAGGCGGGGTTCCTGAGCGGCTCCCACGCAGTGCACGGGCGACCTCCTCAGCGGCCTTGGTCTGCAGCTCGCGTCGAGCCTCGACCGAGAACCAGGCGACGTGCGGCGTGAGCAACAGGTTGGGTGCCGAGCGCAGCGGGTGATCGGCGGGCAGGGGCTCCAACTCGGTCACGTCCAGGCCGGCACCGGCCAGATGGGCCGAGCACAGGGCTTGACTGAGTGCCGTCTCGTCGACCAGGCCGCCCCGTCCGACGTTGATCAGGACCGCGCCTGCCTTCAGGAGGCGATCCAGCGCGCGTCCAGGAGGTGCCAGGTGGCGGCGGTGAGCGAGACGTGGAGGGAGACGAAGTCGGACCGTGCCAGCAGCTCCTCAAACGTGAGAGGTTCGACCCCCGCCTCGCGCATCCGCTCGGCGGCCACCAGTGGGTCATGGGCAGCGACCGTGAGGCCCAGAGCGAGCGCCCTGCGAGCGAACTCACGGCCAATCCGGCCGAGGCCGACCACGCCGAGGCGGAGCGTGCTCAGGCGCCAGATCGGGTAGCCGCTCGCAACGCCGCCCAGCTGGCGGTGAAGCGCTAGCAGCAGGGCCAGCGCATGCGTGGACACCTCCTCCACGCAGTAGTCGGGGACGAAGCCGACCACGATCCCGCGCCGGTGGGCGGCCCCGACATCAATGTTGTCGACGCTGACCTCATAGCGCACGATGGCCCGACAACGCAGGCGAGCGATGCGCACAGCGTCGAGCCGGAACCGCGCGCCGATCAGGATGGCGCCCGCCTGCTCCGCCTCGCTCAACACCTCTGGCTCAGGCCGCCCGCGCAGGTCGAGCAACTCGGCGCCCAGCGGCTCCAGCACCGCCCGCTCTGCCTCGAGGTCCGGGAAATGGTGGTCGATGGCCGCGACACGTGCCGGCAACGCCGTCAGCCTCGGGATCGGCGCGTGCGTCCAGTGGTGGTGTCGAGCGGGTGCAGCGTAATCACCAGCCGTTCGTCGAAGGGATAGGTGGTGTAGATGTCAGGATCGCCCTCGGTCACCACCAGGTTGTGCTCCAGACGGACGCCCCCGATTCCCGGCCGTCCGGCGTAGGGCTCAAGGTTGAACTGCATCCCGGGCCGAAGGACGAGCGGATCCTCCTTGGAGTGGGGACTGAAGTACGGCGGCTCCCAGGGTGCCACACCGGAGCCGTGGCCGAGCGAGTCGAGGACGTAGGGATCGGCCGCCGCGAAGACATCGGCCGTGGTGTTGCCGGCGCGGGCGGCGGCGCAGGCGTTCCAGAGCGCCTCGTAGCACTTCTGATGGAGGTCCATCTGCGCGGGCGTGGGCATGATGTCGCCGCAGACCCAGGTCCGCGTGAGGTCCCCCCAGTAGCCGTTGAAGCAGCCGCCGATGTCGATGATGACGAGGTCGCCCTCGCGGATCACGCGGTCCGAGGTGAAGCGACGGTACGGGGCGGTGTAGGGGCCGGAGCAGACAATGTTGGAGCACTGCGTCCACTCGCTGCCAAGAGCGGTCATCCTCTGCCAGGCGGCAGCCAGCACCTCGCACTCGCGGACGCCAGGGCGCAGGGTCGCCAGGGCGGCGTCCATCCCCGCTTCGGTGACCGCGTTGGCCACCTTCAGGCAGGCGATCTCGTCCGCCGTCTTGAGGATCTTGGCCTCCATTAGGATCTTGTAGCCGTCGATGAAGCGGCTCTTGGGGAAAACGCTCTTGAGATGCTCCTCCAGGGTCGGTCCCCAGAGGTCGACGCCGATCGTCTTGCCGTTGAGGTCGCCGACCAAGCCGCGCAGGAGCTCGGCCCACTTCCGGATCCCGATCTCCTCCCGGAAGTTGGCGCGGGGCTGGATCGACTCGACGGGCAGCCAAGGCATCCGCCGCCGGCAATGCTCGTGGTCCATCGTGAAGAGCAACGGGTCGTCGTCCGGGGTGAGGACCACCGTGGCGTTGCCGAGGAGCGGGGTTGGCCCGAGGTGATGTCGGTAGCCGGTCAGGTAGCGGGCGTCCTCGGTCCGGAAGACGAAGAGCACGTCGGCCTCGGAGGCCCGAAGGGCATCCTTGGCCTTCTGGAGCCGCTCGCGACGTAGCCGGTCGAAGTCGATCCGCTGCTCCCAGTCGACGCCCATCATGCCGAGATCAACCATTCGCCTTCCTCCTAAGCGATCGCCGACCGCGGGGTGAGGTGCCGGCGATAGAAATCGAGGGTCCGCCTCCAGGAATCGCAGGCCACCTCGTAGCCCGGTTTCTCAGGCTTCAGGCCCGACAGCCGGAGGAAGGCGTGGCCGACGGCCGGGTAGATGACGCACTCGAACTCGACCCCGCGCTCAGCCAGCTTGGCCGCCAGCGTTCGCACGTTGTCGATGCCCACGCCGGTGTCCTCCTCGCCCCACAGGCCGAGGATCGGGCCTTGGATCTCGTCTACCATCTCCAGCGGGAAGACGAGATTGGTCTGACGGTACCGAGCGGGGAAGCCGTAGTAGCAGACGCTGACCAGGTCGTCGCGATAGCCGGCGAGGTTGAGCACGTAGGTTCCCCCCAGGCAGAAGCCGAGCGTACCCGTGCGTGCGGCGCCCCCCGGCTGTCGCTGCAGGAACTCGATCGCCCGTTGGAGGTCGCTCATCACCTGGACCTCGTCGAAGCGCGCAAGGCGCTCCCGGGCCACCTCCAGCGTCTGCTCGTATAGCGGCTCCATGCGGAAGAACAGGTTTGACAGCAGCGTCTGGAAGCCAGCGACCGCCAGACGAACGGCGAGCTCCTCGTAGAAGGCGGTACGGCCGTAGACGTCGTGGATGATCAACACGCCCGGCCCCTCGCCACGCTCTGGTCGGGCCAGGAAGGCAGGCATGGCGCCCTTGCTCGTCGCGACGTCGACCTCCTGGCACTGGACTCCGGGAGCTTGCGTCCCCTCCGGGACCTCGGGATGACACATCACCGCAATCGTAGCACATTTAAGTAACAAATGTAATATGTAACAGTTATCAAAATCTCTGGCGAACTGTGGTCCAGTAGTGGCTGGGAGGGCGTGGGAGCAGTGATCGGTCCATGGTGTTCAGCCGACAGCGTCGGCGGCCCCTGATGGTGATCCTGACCCTCAGCCCTCGGGAGACCTTCCGCGCCGTCTACGGACCGGGCCCTAGGGCCGTCGCGGTGGTCGAGCCAGGAGTACCCCGGCCCCATCCCTCTCTAGTGTTCTTCTGTTCTTCTCCTCGCCCATCGCGCCTTGAGCTGCCCCTCGGGCCGAGACCAGAACCCTTCCGGTGTTCTCGGCGTGCCCGGTAGGCCTCCTGGCCCGGCTCAGCGCCATCTGTTACCGGTTCTCATCTCTCCTCCGGTTCGCAGCCCCCGGAGGGGGCCCAGGTCCCAGCCAGCAGATGGCCGGCGACACGATCAGGAGAAGATGGCGACACCGGCGGCGGCAGCCAGCGCCAGGACCACCACCGAGGGCAGGCGGCCACCGGCGATCAGGAGGGCGCTGGCAGCGACCAGCGCCAAGGTGGGCAGGTCGAAGCCATACGCCCCAACCAGACGGAGCACCACGACCGGAAAGGTGGCGACGATCGCCAGGTTCAGGCCACGGACGAAGTCATGGATCGGAGCCAGATCGCCAAAGCGGCGGTGCAGCAGCTCGGTGGGCACGATCAGGAGCGGTGGCAACACCGCGGCCACGACGGCCAGCACCGCTCCCCACCACCCGGCGATCAGGAAGCCGAGGCTCACCACCCAAAGTCCAGTCGGGCCAGGGGCCACCTGTCCCACCGCCAGCGCGGCCCCGAAGTCGGCCTCTGTCGCCCAGTGACGAGCGAGCAGATCCTCATGCAGACTGGGAAGGTTGCCGAGGCCGCTGCTGGAGAGC
>DASRBU010000274.1:0-3942 GCA_035653475.1 Candidatus Dormiibacterota bacterium
AGCCTAGGCCCGGCTCGCGCCGCCGCCTAGTGAGGAGCCCACAAGCAATTGTCGACTCACATTGGCGTACAGTCACATTGCTAATCTGGACCGTACGCATGAGTTCTGCTCTGCCGGCACCGGAACCGATCGAGGTCGGCGGCCGGATCCCGCCCCCGACCGTGCGCGAGGCCATGGGCTTCGGCGCCCTGGCCGGGGCGGCCTTGCTGGCGGGCAGGGCGGGCCTCGACCGCCAGATCCAGTGGGTCCGGGTCATGGAGACGCCGGAGACGCCCGGCCGCCTGCGGCCGGGCGAGCTGCTGCTCACCACGGGCTTCCCGATCAAGGACGACCGGGTGGCCCAGCTCCGGCTGGTGGATTCGGTGGCGACCAGCGGGGGGTCGGGCCTGGTGCTCAAGCTGGGACGGTACCTGGAGCGGGTGCCCGAGGAGATGGTGGCCGAGGCGGACGCGGCCGCGCTGCCGCTGTTCACGATCGGGGCCGAGGTGCCCTGGAGCGACCTGATGGAGCCGCTGCTGGAGCGGATCATCAACGCCGAGCACTGGCGCCTCAAGTACTCGCTGGACGTGCACCGCCGCTTCACCGACCTGATCCTGGACGGCAAGGGCGTGGCCGAGATCTGCCGGACGCTGGCCCAGCTGCTGGGCAGCGGGGTCGCGGTCGAGGACGCCTCCTTCCACCTCCTGGCCCACGCCGGGCCGGCCAACGGCGATCCCCACCGACGCGAGACCATCGCCCGTCAGGGCACCCCGCCCCGGGTCCTCTACGACCCCCAGGTCCAGCAGGTGCTCCGGGAGGTGACCGAGAGCCGGCGGCCGATGAAGGTCCCCCCCTTCCCCCACCTGGGGATGAACCGGTCCCGGATCATCGCCCCCATCCTGGCCGCCAACCAGCTGCTGGGGATCATCTCCATCCTGGACCATCCCCCGGACAACGAGGAGCTGGCCTTCATGGCCGTCGAGCAGGCCGCCACGGCCATGGCCCTGGCGCTGATCAAGGAGCGCGAGGTCGCGGAGGTCGAGGGACGGGTCAGGGGGGAGTACCTCGACGATCTCGTCCACGGCACCTACGGCGATGACGCCGCCGCGCAGCGCCGGGCCCGCCACCTCGGCTACCCGCTGGCCGGCCGCCACGTGCTGATGATCGTCGACATCGACGACTTCCGAGGGTTCCTGCGCGTCCGTCAGATCGGCGAGGACGCCATCCAGGGGCTCAAGCGGGAGCTGCTGCGACGCGCCTCGGGCGTCATCCGCTCGCGCCACCCCCGGGCGCTGATCGGAGGCCGTTCCGACAGCGTGCTCGCCCTCCTCCCCCTGGGCCCGGACGGGCACGCCCCCGAGGCGAGCATGCGCGGGCTGGGCCAGCAGGTGCAGGCGGCGGTGGCCGACTGGAGGCCCGGCTTCACCGTCTCGGTCGGCTTCAGCACCCCCGTGGAGGCGCCGGCGGGCGTCCTCACCGCTCACCGCGAGGTTCGCGCGGTCATGGACACGCTGGCCCGCTTCAAGCGCTGGGGCCAGGTGGTGGTGGTGCCCGAGTTCGGGCTGACCGGGCTGCTGGCCGGGGTCAGCGACGAGCGGCTGCTGGAGTTCGTCCACCGCCACCTGGGCACGCTGATCGAGCACGACCAGTCCCGAGGAGGCACGCTGCTCGCCACCCTCAGGGCGTACCTCGAGGCCGGCGAGCAGCAGGCGGCGGCCCGACGGCTGCGCATCCACCCCAACACGTTGCGCTACCGGCTGGACCGGATCCGGGAGGTCTCGGGCATCGACCTCGACGACGCCGAGACCCGGCTCAACCTCATGGTCGCGCTCCGGGTGCAGCACCTCCTCGGGCTGTGAGGGGCAGCCCCCCTGGGTGCACCCCGGTCGGGAAATCCAACCGCCCCGGTTGTGGCCTGCGAACGAGCGGGCCGGGTCGCTTTTCGTGCCTGAGGACTAGCACCCTGTCCCCGGACGCACGTACGCTTGCGACACCGATGCCCTCCCTCGAGCTGTCTCCTCGTGCCGCCTGGATGGGCGACCTGCCGGCGGGCCATGCCGCGTGCGGCATGGGCTTCGTGGCCACACCCAACGCCGGACCCAGCCACCGCGTGGTCGAGCTGGGGACCACCGCGCTCGCTCGGCTGAGCCACCGCGGGGGCCTGGACGCCGACGGCAAGAGCGGCGACGGCGCCGGCCTCCTGATCCAGATCCCGCGGCGCCTGCTCGGAGCCGACGTCGCCGTGGCCGTGCTCTTCGAGTGGGACGACCGCGCCCGCGGCCTGCTCGCCGGCGCTCTCGCCGACGTTGGTCTCCGCGTCCTCGACTGGCGCCGGCCGCCGATCGACGTCGACAGCCTGGGCGCCCGCGCCCGAGAGCGGATGCCGGCCATCTGGCAGGCCCTGGTCGGCCGGCCCGAGGTCGACGACGACGAATGGGAGGCCCTCCTCTACCGCGGCCGGCGCCTGGCGGAGCGCCGGGCGGAGGCGGAGGGCGTGCGCATGTACGTCCCCTCCTGCTCCTGCCGGACGGTGGTCTACAAGGGCCTCATGGCCGGCACCCACCTCGCCGCCTTCTACCGGGACCTGGCCGACGCCAGGACCGAGAGCCAGATCGCCGTCTTCCACCAGCGCTACTCGACCAACACCCTGCCGGACTGGCGCCTGGCCCAGCCCTTCCGCCTCCTCGCCCACAACGGCGAGATCAACACCCTGAGCGGCAACCGGGCCTGGATGCGGGCGCGGGAGGTCGAGCTGCCCGAGGAGCTGCGGGGCGTGATCTGGGCCGAGGGCTCCGACTCCGCCAACTTGGACAACGCCCTCGAGCTCTTGGTCCGGCGCGGCTTCGACCTGGCCGAGGCGTTGATGACGCTGGTCCCGGCCGCCTGGGAGGGGCGGGCGGACATGGCCCCGAGCGTGCGCGACTTCTACCGCTTCCAGTCCACCCGCTTCGAGCCCTGGGACGGCCCCGCCGCCCTGGCCTTCTCCGACGGCGCCGTGGCCGGTGCCGCCCTGGATCGGAACGGGCTCCGGCCCGTCCGCTACCAGATCACCAGGGAAGGGATGGTGGTGGCCGCCTCGGAGGCCGGAGTCATCCCTCTGGACCCGTCCGAGGTGGTGGAGCGAGGTCGGCTGGGCCCCGGGCAGCTCATCCTGGTGGACGTCCGGGAGGGCGTGGTCTACCGCGACCAGGAGGCCAAGGAGCACGTCGCCGCTCGGCACGACTACGGGCTGCTGGCGGACCGGGTGCTGGTCCCGGTCGAGCACCCCCAGGTCGAGGTCGAGGTTCCCACCCACCTGGCCCGTCGCCAGCGCATGTTCGGCTGGGGCGCCGAGGACGTGCGCATGGTCATCCAGTCCATGGCCGAGAGCGGGCTCGAGCCCACCTACTCGATGGGTGACGACATCCCCATCGCCTCCTTCGGCAGGACACCGCGACGGATCTACAACCACCTCCGCCAGCGCTTCGCCCAGGTCACCAACCCGGCCATCGACCCCCTGCGAGAGCGCTCGGTGATGTCCCTGCGGGTGACGCTCGGGGCCCGGGGCCGGACGCTCGGCCCCGAGAACGAGGCGGGAGACCGTCTCCGGCAGCGGCTCCACCCCGCCGCCAGCGGGCTGACGGGCGGCCTGCTGGAGCTGGAGTCGCCCGTCCTGGGCGCCGGTGAGCTGGTCCGCGTCCTGGAGCGGGCCACCGTCCTGGACGCCACCGTCGGTCCGGAGGAGGATCTGCGCGGGGCGCTCGAACGCCTCTGCCGCGAGGCCACCGAGGCCAGCCCCGGCATCGTGGCCCTGAGCGATCGCAGGGCGGGCCCCCGGCGGCTACCGGTTCCCATGGCCCTGGCCGTGGGGGCCGTGCACGAGGCCCTGCTGCGTCGCGGGCAGCGCATGCAGAAGGATCTGGTGGCGATCGCCGGCGACGCCGTCGACGTGCACGACGTGGCCTGCCTGATCACCACCGGTGC
>DASRBU010000275.1:0-13368 GCA_035653475.1 Candidatus Dormiibacterota bacterium
TGGTGTTGTACGGGGCTGCGAGCGGCCCGGTGCCGCCCTTCGACCCCCAGCGGCTGAACCAGGGCGGGTCGCTCTTCCTCACCCGGCCCAGCCTGGGGCACTACACCCTGACCAGGGAGGAGCTGCTGGGGCGAGCCGGCGACGTCCTCCAGTGGGTGACCTCGGGCCGACTGCGGGTGCGGATCGGCGGGCGCTACCCGCTGGCCGAGGCACGTCGGGCCCACGAGGACCTGCAAGCCAGGCGCACCACCGGCAAGCTGCTGCTCCTGCCCTGACCGCGGCCGAGCGTTGGCGGCCGGTCGGGGTCTGCCGGGGCCCGGACCCCTCCTCGGACCTGGCCGCCATCGTGGCCGTCGCGGCCTCGCCGCGGGGTGGGCGACCGGACGGCCCGGCCGACGAGGGGAGGCGCCGGACGCGTGCCCTCGCGCCGCCGATCCGCCGGGGCGCGATCGACTCGACGACACCTCGCTTCATCTCCTTGGGAGGCCGGTGGGCACCACGTTCGGGATGGGCGGGACCGGCGCCGCGCTCAGCCTCGCCTCCGGGGATCGTGGTCGACCTCGAGTGGCTCCTGGGGCGGCCGCTGCGCCTCCGGCACACGGCGCAGGTTGACCCGGATCCGGGTCCAGGTGCTGAACCGGCCCCGCATGGAGTCGACCAGGACGTCGTCCGGGCCCAGGTGCGCCCAGACCTCCGGGTGCCGGGCCCGCCACCGCTCCAGGCCCGCCCGGGCCTCGGCCTCGGTGGCGGCCCTGGCTACCTCGACCAGGGGGGCGGAGGGGCGGCGGCCGGCGCCCGGGTGGGTCCGGGGACTCGCCCCGCCCCCCTCACCGGCCCGGCGGCGGGAGGGCTGGACTCGCGGTGGCTCGCCGGCCTGCTTCTCGAAGTGCGGGGGCCAGGGGGCGTCGGGCAGCCCCGCCGCCTCCTGGCTCGCCGCCAGCTCCAGCAGCGGCGCCAGCGAGCCGGCCGCGGCGTCCATGCCCTGCCAGGGGTCGCCGATCCGAGCGAAGCGCGCGGGCACGGTCTCGATGGTGAACGCCTCCGGCTCGCAGATGGCCACCTCGTCCCAGGACAGGGGCGTCGACACCCGGGCGTCCGGGGTGGGCCGGACGGAGTAGGCGGAGGCCACGGTCCGATCCCGGGCGTTCTGGTTGTAGTCGAGGAAGACGCCGTGGCGCTCCTCCTTCCACCAGCGGCTGGTGGCGAGCCGGGGAGCGCGGCGCTCCACCTCGCGGGCCAGGGCCACGGCCGCCCGCCGGACCTCGGTGAAGGTCCAGCACGGCTCGATCCGGCAGTAGACGTGCAGGCCCCGGGAGCCGGAGGTCTTGGGCCACCCCTGGAGCCCGAACTCGGCCAGCACCTCCCGAGTGAGGAGCGCGACCTCTCGCACCTGGGCCCAGGGGACGCCGGGCACGGGATCGAGGTCCACCCGCAGCTCGTCGGGGTGATCGAGGTCGTGGGCCCGGACCGGGTGGGGGTTGAGGTCGACGCAGCCCAGGTTCACCACCCAGATCAGCTGGGCGGCGTCGCCGACCACCACCTCCCGAGCGGTGCGGCCGGAGGGGAAGCGCAACTCCACGGTGGGCACCCACGCTGGCCGTGCCGCCGGGGCCCGCTTCTGGAAGAACGGCGGCTGCGCGATGCCGTTCACGTACCGCTTGAGGGTCATGGGCCGTCCGGCCACGCCCCTGAGCGCGCCCTCGGCCACGCCCAGGTAGTACCGCACCAGGTCGAGCTTGGTGGTGCCGTTGCGGGGAAAGAAGACCTTCTCCGGGTTGCTCACCGTCACCTCCCGGCCGGCGATCGCCAGGACCACGCTGCTGGGCGGCACGATGGCACCATACGCGACCGGACCGAGGAGCGGGAAAGCCCGGGCTTGTCGAAGGAGATTTGACATGCTAGTGTGCCAGCGGCAAGCCAGCGACGGCTCCGGCGGTCGCAGGCGAACGGAGACCGTGGAAGGCAGGGCGACGACGGTGGGACAGCGGCGGAGCCGGTCGAGGCCGGTCGGCCCGGTTCGCTCACGGCGCGTCCTGGAGCCCCTGGGGCGAGCGTGAGGGAAGGAGGGAGGTGAGCATGGCCCAGGCCGTCGAGGACGAGGGCCGGCCGGTCAGCGCATGGGAGATGACGGCCACCGCTGCCGGCGTGCCCGCGCGCCGGCGCGTGGTCGGACCCGGCCTGGTGCTGGCAGGCGGGTTCCTGGCCCTGGTGATCGTGGTCTCACTCCTGGCGCCGGTGGTGGCCCCGTACGATCCCATCCGTCAGGATCTCTCGCTCAAGATCGCCGGTCCCTCACCCCAGCACCTGCTGGGGACCGACAACCTGGGCCGGGACGTGCTCAGCCGGCTGATCTGGGGGGCGCGTCCGGCGCTGATCGGGGTGGTGGTCGCGGTCGGCACGGCCAGCGTCATCGGTCTCCCCTGGGGTCTGGTCGCGGGCTACGCGGGGGGTCTCGCCGACCTGGTCCTGATGCGGATCGCCGATGCCCTGCTGGTGCTCCCGGGCCTGGTCCTGGCCATCGCCATCACCGGCTCGCTCGGTCCCAGCCTGTCCAGCGCCATGGTGGCGGTGGGCTTCATCTTCTCGCCGGTGGTGGCGCGGGTGATGCGCTCGGGGGTGCTGACGGTTCGCGATCGCGAGTACGTGGTCGTGAGCCGCATGTACGGCCTACCCCCGCGCCACCGCATGCTCCGGCACGTGCTCCCGAACGCGCTCTCCCCGGTCGTCATCCAGATCACGCTGCTGGCCGGTCTGTCGCTGCTGGTCGAGACGGGCCTGGGCTTCCTGGGCATCGGCGTCCAGCCTCCTCAGCCCAGCTGGGGGGATTCGCTGGCCAGCTCGTACCAGTTCATCCTGGTGGCTCCGACCGCGACCCTGGCCCCCGGCATCACGGTGGTGCTGGCGGTGCTGGCGATCTACCGTCTCGGCGACGCCTTGCGAAACCGTCTCGACATCCCGGCCTGAGCCGCGCCGGGCGCGCGGCGAGCGTACCCCGGCCGGGACACCATGGCAGGAGGAGGTGGCCTGGGAATGCCCGATCCGATCCTCGACCCCACCGGTCGGCCGGCGGGCCGGCCGACCGTGGTCATGGCCCCGCGGCCCGCCGGCCTGCACGGGGCGACCGTGGGCCTGCTCGAGAACCGCAAGCACAACGCGGCCCGCTTCCTGGAGGAGGTGGGCCGGTTGCTGGTGGAGCGGCACGGGGCGAGGGAGCTGGTGCTCCGCAGCAAGGGAGGCTTCAACGCCCCGGTCGAGGAGCCGCTGTTGGAGGAGCTCGCCCGCCGGTGCGACGTGGTCGTCACCGGCGTCGGCGATTGAGGGTCCTGCAGCGCGTCGGCGGTCGCCGACGGGGTGCGCTTCGAGCGGCGGGGGGTGCCGGCCGCGGTCATCTGCACCGACGCCTTCCGGGCCAGCGCCGAGGCCATGGCTGCGGTGCAGGGGGCACGGGGCTACCGCTACGTGACCACGCCGCATCCGCTGGCGGTCCTGGGCCCGGAGGAGGTGCGGGAGCGCGCGCTTCAGGCCCTCCCGGCGGTGGTGGCGCTCCTGATGGCGGAGGGAGGGGAGACGTGAGCGGACCTCCCCGGCCGCCCCGGACCCGCCGAAGGGATGGGTTCCCATGTCCGGCGGGCTCGGTACAGTCCTGGTATGACCACCAGGATCGAGAAGACCGAGGAGGAGTGGCGGGCGCAGCTCACGCCCGAGCAGTACCACGTGCTGCGCGAGCACGGCACCGAGCCCGCCTTCAGCGGCCGGTACTGGAACACCCACCAGGACGGCACCTACCACTGCGCCGCCTGCGGAGCGGAGCTGTTCAGCTCCGAGACCAAGTTCGACTCCGGGACCGGCTGGCCCAGCTTCTGGGCCCCGATCGACCTGGAGCGCGTCGAGCTGCACGAGGACCGCAGCTTCGGCATGGTCCGAACCGAGGTCCGCTGCCGACGGTGCGGGTCGCACCTGGGCCACGTCTTCGACGACGGGCCGGCGCCGACCGGGCTCCGCTACTGCATGAACTCCTGCGCCCTGGACCTGCGCCCGTCCTCCTGAGGCGGCTCCCCGGCCGGGGTTGGTGGAGGCCGGTGCCGGGCCACGGGCGGGGGCGGCGCCGGCAGGGAGGGGGCGGCCGTGCCTGACCTCGAGTGCTGGCCGCTCACGACCGGCCGCTGGGGCGACCTGGAGCGGCTCTTCGGTCCCCGCGGCGCCAGCGGAGGGTGCTGGTGCATGTGGTTCCGGCTGACGGGGGCGGAGTTCCGGGCCGGGGCCGGCGACGCCAACCGGGCGGCGCTGCGCCGGCTGGTCGACACCGGTGCCCCGACCGGGCTCCTCGCCTACCGGGACGGGGTGCCGGTGGGCTGGTGCGCCGTCGCTCCCCGCCGGGACCAGCCGCGGCTCGCCCGCTCGCCGCTGGTGCGAGCTGCGGAGGCACGGCGCCCGGCCCTCGAGCCGGTGTGGGCCGTCACCTGCCTCTACCTCCCCCCCCGCCCACCGCGGACAGGGGGTGGCCCGAGCCCTGGTGCGAGCCGCGGTCGACCACGCCCGGTCCGCCGGCGCCCGAACCATCGAGGCCTATCCTCTCGATCCCGGGGTGCGGGTGGTCGGCGTCGACGCCGCCTACGTGGGGCTGCTCCCGCTCTTCGCCGACCTCGGCTTCCAGGAGGTCGTCCGGCCGTGGCCGGCACGCCTGGTGGTTCGCCTCCGCTCGGGGTGATCGACCCGCCCCGGCGCCGCGGTGGCAGGGCCCGCGGCCGGCCGGAGGCCGCAGGAGGGACCGGAAGGTGCGAGCAGGGACCGGGAGCCGTCGGGGGCCTCAGTCGCGGTAGGCGCGCGCCACCTCCGGGTGCAGCAGGCAGCGGGCGGCGCCCTCGGCAACGCAGGTGAGCGGCCGTTCCGCCACCCGGAGCGGGAACCCGAAGGCGTCCTCCAGCAGCTGCGTGAACCCCTTCAACAGCGAGCCCCCGCCGAAGGCCAGCACCCCGTCGCGCATGATGTCCCCGACCGCCTGGGGCGGGAGGTCGTCCAGGCAGGCGGCCAGGATCTGGACGATGCCGTCGCTGGTGGGCTTGATCGCCTCCACCACCTCTTCGGCACGGAGCGTGATCAGCTTCGGCCGGCCGGTGGCGGCGTCGCGGCCCTCGACCACGAGCGAGCCGTTGGCCTCGTCGCGAACCCGCATCTTGACCTCTTCCGCGGTCAGCTCCCCCACCAGGAGCTGATGCTCCTGGCGCAGGTACTGGTGCAGGGCCAGGGTCATCTCGTCCCCGGCCACGCGGCAGGAGCGCGTGGTGAGGATGCCGCCGTAGCAGAAGCCGGTGACCTCGGCCGTCCCTCCACCGACGTCGACCACCATGTGTGCCCGGGGCGCGAGCGGGTCGAGGCCACAGCCCAGCGCCCCCGCGATGGGTTCGGGGATGAGCGTCACCTGGCCGAAGCCGGCCTCGTCCGCCGCCTCGGCCAGCGCCCGCCGCTCCAGCGCCGTGGCCCCGGCCGGGATGCCGATCACCGCCCGCGGCCGAACCCGTTCCCAGGGCTTGCGGGTCACCTTGCGCAGGATGGCGACGATGAAGGCGCGGGCCGACTCCAGATCGGTGATGACCCCGTCACGAAGCGGGCGCACGGTCACCATCCCGGCCGCGGTCCGTCCGATCAGCTCCCGCGCCTGGCGTCCCACCACCACCGGACGGCGATGGTCACCGGCCACCAGCATCACCGAGGGCTCGTCGAGGACGATGCCGCGGTGGGGATGGCACACGACCGTGTTGGCGGTTCCGAGGTCGATGCCGAAACCGCCCGACAGCCAGCCCAGACGATCCTCCCCCAGCACGACCGCCTCCTTCTCAAAATCTTATGTCCGACACCGTCGCCCCGTCCCCGCCATCGCGGCCGCGCTCCCGGGCTCCGCCGGCTCGGGGACGCCCGCCTCCGCCGGCCTGGTAGCGTGCACCCATGACCTACATCGGGCTCCACCTCCCCTCGTTCACCTTTCCCGGCCTCGGCCCCTCGCAGCTGTACCCGCGGGTGCTGGAGATCGCGAGGACGGCCGAGGCGAGCGGGTTCACCGCCCTCTCGGTCATGGACCACTTCCACCAGATCGGCGGCCAGGGCGCGCCCGACGAGCCGATGCTGGAGGCGTACACGGCCCTGGGCGGGATCGCCGCCCACACCTCGCGGGTGCAGGTGCTGAGCATGGTGGCGGGGGTCGTCTACCACAACCCCGCCCACCTGGCCAAGGAGGTGACGACCCTGGACGTCATCTCCGGCGGCCGGGCCATCCTCGGCATCGGCGCGGCCTGGTTCGAGCAGGAGGCCCGTGCCTACGGGTTCGACTTCCCGCCCATCAAGGAGCGGATGGACCGCCTGGAGGAGGCGCTCCAGATCTGCCGCTCCATGCTCGATCGGGAGCGGACCACCTTCGAGGGTCGCTACTACCGGGTGGTCGAGGCCATCAACGTGCCCCAGCCCGTCCGCGAGCGCGTCCCGATCATGGTGGGGGGAGCCGGCGAGCGGCGCACCCTGCGGCTGGTGGCTCGCTACGCGGACCTGTGCAACGTGGTCGGGGACGTGGACACCTTCCGGCGCAAGCTGGAGGTCCTGGGGGGTCACTGCCGGGCCGTGGGACGCGACCCGGACCAGATCGTGAAGACGGCCAACGCCGGCATGGTGGTGATCGACGAGACCGAGGCCGCGGTCCAGCGACGCCTCCAGGAGCTGGCGGCCGCGCCCCCGCCGGCGCTGCGGGGCCTGGACGCCGCCGCCCTGCGCCGGCGGCTGGTGGCCGGGACGCCGGACGAGGTGGCGGAGCGACTCCGAGCCTTCGCCGAGGCGGGAGCGGACGGGATCACGATGAGTGTCCGGGGAGCCTACGAGCTGCGGCCCGTGGAGCTGGCCGCCGGCGCCGCCCGGGCCGCGTTCGGGGTGGAGCGCCCGGAGGTGGGACCGAGGACCGGCTGACCGCGATCCGGGCCGGTGATCGGGGCCGGGGCTGCCGGCGGGACCGTCAGCCCCGCCTTCTCCGGCTTCGGGATGTGGCCGACGCCGGTCGCCGGAGACGGGCGGCCAGGTCGGCGCCGGCCAGGTCGAGGACGGCGACGATCACCCGCCGCGCCCCGCGCCGCCAGGGCCGATCCCGCGCCAAGCCCTGCAGCTCGGCCTTCCGGAGCAGGGCCCGGGAGCGGGCGCGGCGCTCCAGCCCGCGCTCCCGCTCCCGCCTGAGCCGGTGGAGTATCTCGGGTGGCAGGGGGTGGGACATCACCGCGCTCCCGCCCGGATCTTCCGGGTGCCGCGCTCGAGCCCGGGCGCCACGTCCCCGTTCACGATGGTCGCCTCCTCGTTCATCACGGTCATCTCCTTTTTTCCGTGGACGTGGGGTCCAGCCCGTGGAGCTGGGCACGGGAGCCAGGCGCTGGCCACGAGTCCGCTCCCCAAACCCGCCGGCCCGGCCTCGCGGCCGTTGCCGGGAGGTGACGGTCGGGCTGCCTCCTCGCCCCGCCCCCGGCCCCGACCGTGGTCGGACCCGCGCCACCATCGGTGACGCCGGGCTCGCCCCGCCACCGGTGAGGTGGATGGAGGCGCCGGCTTGTTGTCCTCGGACCGACGTCGGCGGCTGGAGCGGCTGGCGGAGATCGAGGCGGCGGCGGCCACGACCGTGCTCGTCGAGGCGCGGGGGCTGCGCGAGGCGGTGGCGCGCGCGGCCGAGGCGGCGGCCGCGGGCCGCCTCCCCGCCGTCGCCGACCTGGAGATCATCAACCGGGTGCTGCGCCGGGGGCAGACGCACCTGCTCCTGACCACGACCGATGCGGAGGTCTGGTCCTGGCGGCCGGCGACGCCGAGCCTCGACGAGCCACTGTGGCCGGTGGCCCCCTCGGCGGCCGAGCTGCTGACCTCGGATCGGCGAGGCCGGATCGGGGTCGGCGAGGACGATGAATGTGGCTGGCTCTACCTCGACGCCAGTCGCAACCGGCGCCGACGGTGGTGCTCGATGGACGGTTGCGGGAGCCGCAACAAGGCCCGGCGTTACGACCGCCGCCGGCGAGGCGCCGGCGGCGCCTGAGCCGGACGCCGTCCGCTCCCCGGCCCCGACGCGGGTGGGCCGGGAACACGCGCTGCCTGCTGAGGATACGTAATGGTGTAATCAAGCGGCGATCGAGCAGGAGGCGACCGATGAGCGCGTTCTCTCCGGAGGAGATCGACTACCTGCGCGGCCAGCGGCTGGGCCGGCTGGCCACCGTGGGCCGGAACGGCCAGCCCCACGTCGTCCCCGTGGGCTTCCGCTACAACCCCGAGCAGGACGCGATCGAGATCGGCGGCCACGGGCTCGCCGCCAGCAAGAAGTACCGGGACGTCCTCCGCCACCCCCGGGTGGCCTTCGTGGTCGACGACGTGGTCTCGGTCCAGCCCTGGCGCGTGCGCGGGATCGAGATCCGGGGCGAGGCCGAGGCGCTGCCGATGGGCGGCAAGGCGATCATGCCCACCCTGGACGACGAGCTGCTCCGCATCCGGCCGCAGCGGGTCCGGAGCTGGGGGCTGCACGACGGTGGCCGAGGCTCGTCCGGCGCCCGCGCCGGAGGCTGATCGGGCCGCGGCGCGGCGCTCACGGGCCGGGGCCGGCTGCCGCCGACGCCATCCAGAGCCGGCGGTAGAGGTGGTGGGTGGCGAGCAGGCGGTCGTGGATGCCCCGGCCGGTCACCCGGCCGTCCTCCAGGACCACGATCTCGTCCATCCGCTCCATCCCGTGCAGCCGGTGGGTGATCAGCAGCACCCCCGTCCGGTCCCGCCTCAGGAGGTCGGCGGCCAGGGCCCGGGCCGTGGCCGGGTCGAGGTGGGCGAAGGGCTCGTCCAGGATCAGGAAGCGGAAGCCGGCCAGCAGGGCGCGGGCCAGCGCCAGGCGCTGCCGCTGGCCGGCGGAGAGCTGGACCCCGGCCTCGCCCACCGGCGTCTCCCAGCCGTCCGGGAGGGAGCGGACCCAGTCCAGGATGCGAGCCCGGGCCGCGGCGGCCTCGATCTCGGCCATGGAGGCGCCCGGGCGGGCCAGGCGGACGTTCTCCAGCAGGCTGGTGGTGAACAGGTGGGGCTCCTGCTCCAGGAGCCCGACCACACGACGCACGTCCTCGGCCCGGTAGGAGCGGAGGGGACGGCCGTCGAGGTCGGCGGAGCCGCCGTCCAGCTCCCGGAAGCGGACCAGCACCTGGGCCAGGCTGGTCTTGCCGGCGCCGCTGGGCCCGACCAGGGCCACCCGCGCCCCGGCGCGCAGTTCCAGGTCGACCCCGTCCAGGGTCCAGGCGGCGTCCGGGGCGTAGCGGAGCCGGGCTCCTTCGACCGCGAGCCAGGCCCCGGCCGGCGGGGCCGCCGGCTCGGCCGGGTCGACCACGGGCGGGGGCAGGGCGGTCAGCTCGAACAGGCGCCGACCCGCGGCCAGCCCGGCGACCAGCCGGCGGGCCGCGTCGGTGAGCGGGAGGACGGCCTCGAAGCTGCCCAGGACGAGCAGGACCAGGGTGCCGAGCAGCACCCCTTCCAGCCGTTCCCCGCGCACGGCGCCGACGCCGAGGGTGAGCGTGACCCAGGCCGTGAGCGTGGCCACCAGCAGGCCGAGGCCGTCGCCCAGCCCCGTCGCCAGCGCCCGGCGCAGCTCCAGGCGCCGGAGCCGGGCGTCGAGCCGGGCCAGCTGCTCGGCGGCGGTGCCGGCGGCGCCGAGGACGGCCAGCTCCTGGGCCCCGTGCAGGGACTCGACCAGGAGGGCCCGGAGCTGGCCGCGAGTGGCGGCCAGCCGGGCGGCGGTGCCCCGTTCCAGCCATCCGGCCAGGACGGGGATGGCCACCGTGCCCAGCAGCGACCCGAGGGCCAGCGCCGCCGCGGCCTCGGGCAGCAGCCACCAAGCACCGAGCAGGGCGCCCAGGCAGACGGTGAGCGCGGCCATCGCGGGGACCAGGGAGCGCACGTACAGGTCCTGGAGGCCGTCCACGTCCCCGACCAGCCGCTGGACCACGTCTCCGCTGCCCTCGACCCCGAGCCAGGCCGGAAAGCGGGGCTCCAGGCGCTCGTAGAACCAGCTCCGGATCTCCGCCAGCAGGGCCAGGCCGGTCCCGTGGCCGGCCAGGCGCTCCCCGTAGCGGAGCAGCGCCCGGCTCAGGGCGAAGGCCCTGACGGCAACGATGGCGACCATCAGCGAGAGCACGGGCGGACGCTGGGCCGCCCGCGAGATCAGGTAGCCCGAGGTGGCCAGCAGCCCGATGGCGCTGGCCACGGTCAGCGCCGAGAGCAGGCCGGCGAGGGCGAGGCCGCCCAGACGGCGCCGTCCCAGCCGGAGCAGGCCGGGGAGCACGGCGGCCGGGCCGCCCGCACCGCTCACCGGGCCCTCCCCGCCGCCAGCGCGCGAGGCATCTCCACCAGGCGACCCTCGGCCAGCTCCAGGACCCGGTCGGCATCGGCGGCCAGCCGGCGGTCGTGGGTGGCGAAGATGGCCGTGGTCCCCCCGTCCAGGTCCCGGATCAGGTCCGTCACCAGGCGGGCGTCGCCGCCGCTCAGGTGGGCGGTGGGCTCGTCCAGGAGCAGCAACCGCGGCCGGCGCGCCAGCGCCCGGGCCAGCGCCAGCCGGGAGCGCTGGCCCCCGGAGAGCAGGCGGCCCTCCTCCCCGACCGGGCTGTCGAGCCGGCCCGGGAGCCGGCGCACCCAATCCGCCAGCCCGACCCGTTCCAGCGCCTCCCACACCTCACGATCGGAGAGCCAGGGTGATCCCAGCCGGACGTTGTCGGCGATCGAGCCCGAGGCCAGGTGGGGTCGCTGCGAGAGCCAGCCGAGCTGCCGCCACCAGCTCTCCGGGTCGAGGGCCCGGAGGTCGCTCCCGTCCACCAGCACCCGGCCGCGCGCCGGCCTCTGCAGCCCCAGGAGGACGGCCAGAAGGGTGCTCTTGCCCGCTCCGCTGGGGCCGACCAGGGCCATCCGCTCGCCCCGTCGCAGCTCCAGGTCGACCCCGTCCAGGACCGGCCGGGGCCGGCCGGGGTAGACGACGGTGACCCCCTCCAGCACCACCCGTGTCGGCCCGCCGCCGGGGGCGGCGGTGCGGGGGAGGGGCCGGCTCGGGGCCGGGCCCTCCAGGAGGGCGCGGACGCGGTCGGCGACGGCCGTGGCCTCGGCGCTGGCGTGGAACTCGGCACCGGCCAGGCGCAGGGGCAGGAAGACCTCCGGCACCAGGAGCAGCACGGTCAGGCCGGCCTCCAGGCCGAGCTGGCCCGCGACCAGGCGCAGGCCGACCTCCACCGCCACCAGGGCGGTGCAGACCGCCGCCGCCAGCTCCAGGACCAGGGCCGAGAGGAAGGCCAGACGCAGGGTGCCCATGGTGGCCCGCCGGTAACGCTCGCTCACGGCCCGGATGGCCTGACGTTGGGCTCGGCCGCGGCCGAAGATCTCGAGCGTGGAGAGACCTCGCATCACCTCCAGGAAGTGCACGCCGAGCCGGGTCAGCTCCCGCCATCGACGTCTGGCCCGGGCCTGTGCCCCGGCCCCGGCCAGCCACATGAAGACCGGCACCAGGGGCGTGGCCACGAGCAGGACCACCCCCGAGAGGGGATCGATCCGCAGCACCCAGGCGATGACCAGGGGCGGCGCCAGCAGGCCCAGCGCCAGCCGGGGCAGGTAGCGGGCGAGGTAGGCGTCGAAGGCGTCGACGCCCTCCGCGGCGAGGGTCGCGATCTCCCCGCTGTGGGGGTCGTCGGACCGCGCGAGGCGGAGGGAGCGGGCGGTCAGGGCGGCCCGGACGGCGGACTTGACCCGGCCCGCGGCCAGCCCGCCCACCACCGGAGCGGCCCAGGTGGCGCCGGCTCGCAGCAGGGCCACCAGGGCCAGGCCGAGCAGGAGGGGGCGCAGGGAGGCGGGTCCGGCCCCGCCCAGGAAGGCGCGGGCCACGACCTCGGCCAGCAGCGTGGCCTGGGCGACCACCAGCCCGGTGGTGATCAGGCCCAGGGCGACGGCGGCGGTCAGGGCGAGCCGGGTGGCCCGGGCGTGGCGCCAGAGCCAGGGATGGACCGGCCCCCGCACGGCTCAGTAGCCCTCGGCCAGGTCTTCCCGGCCGATCCGCCGGCGGAACACCCAGTAGGTCCAGCCCTGGTAGAGGAGGACCAGCGGTGCGAAGACGGCCGCGATGACGCTCATCACGCCCAGCGTGTAGGCGCTGGAAGCGGTGTTGGAGATGGTGAGGTCGTAGGTCGGGCCCAAGCTGGAGACCATGACCCGGGGATAGAGGTTGAGGAAGATCGTGGTCACCAGCAGGACGATGGCGGCCGCGGTGGCGACGAAGCTCCATCCCAGCCGACGCTCCCGGAGCAGCCAGCCGGTCGCCAGCACCGCGCCCAGCGAGGCCAGGGGCACCGGGCCCGGCACCAGCCCGGCGTGGTTGGTCGTCACCGCCCGCTCGTACGACCAGGCCAGGAAGGCGAAGTTGGCGACCAGCGCCGCGAGCCAGATCCGCTCTCCGGCGACGCGGCTGCGCTCGGCCAGCTCCCCGGTGGTCTTGAGGCTCAAGAAGGCGGCCCCGTGCAGGCCGAAGAGGAGCAGGAAGGCGAGCCCGCCCAGCAACCCGTAGGGCTGGAGCAGGTCGACGACGGACCCGGAGAACTCGCCCCCGGCGCCGATCGGGACCCCGTGCAACACGTCGGCGAAGGCCATCCCCCAGAGGAACGAGGGCACCGCGCTGCCCCAGAAGAGGGCGCGGTCCCACCATCGCCGCCAGCGGGCCCGGTCGTGCTTGCCACGGAACTCGAAGGCCACCGCCCGCAGGATCAGGGCCACCAGGATGACGAACAGGGGAAGGTAGAAGCCGCTGAGCAGGGTCGCGTACCAGCCGGGGAAGGCGGCGAAGGTGGCGCCACCGGCCACCACCAGCCAGACCTCGTTGCCGTCCCAGTGTGGCCCGATGCTGTTGATCAGCACCCGGCGCTCGACGTCGTCGCGGGCCAGGAAGGGCAGCAGCATCCCCACCCCGAAGTCGAACCCCTCCAGGAAGAAGTACCCCAGCCAGAAGAAGGCGATCAGGAAGAACCAGAGGTTCACCAGGGCCACGTGGCTCATCACCAGCCTCCCCTCAGAAGCTCGGCGCCGGCAGTGCCTCCGGCTCCTCCGCCTCGCCCGCCTCCTGGTCGAGGCCGCCCTTCATCGTCCGCAGCATGAGCCAGCCGTCGAGCACGGCCAGCAGGCCGTAGAGGGCGGTCAGTCCGGCGAAGGAGAGGGCGACTGACCAGGCCGGCACCTCGGGCGAGACCGCGTCCCGGGTCTGGAGCAGGCCGAACACCACCCACGGCTGCCGGCCCATCTCGGTGAAGATCCAGCCCAGCCAGTTGGCGGCGAAGGGCAGGACTGCGGCGGCGATCGCCGCCCGGTGGA
>DASRBU010000276.1:0-4030 GCA_035653475.1 Candidatus Dormiibacterota bacterium
GGGATCTTCAGTCGTCGGACGATCGCTGCTGCAGGCGGCGGACCAGGTGCGCCATCTCGATGGCCGTCTCCGCCGCCTCGGCCCCCTTGTTGTTGGTCGGCCCCGATCGGGCGAAGGCCTGGTCCCGGTCGAAGGTGGTGAGCACGCCGAACGAGCAGGGGATACCGGTGTCGAGGTTGACGTGCATCACCCCATCGGCGCAGCCCTGGGCCACGAACTGGAAGTGCGCCGTCTCCCCCTGGATCACACAGCCCAGGGCGACCACGGCGTCCACCTCCCCCGACTCGGCCAGGGTCAATGCGGCCAGCGGGATCTCCAGCGCTCCCGGCACCCACACCACCTGCGGGTCGCGGCAGCCACGACGCTCCAGCGTCTCCAGGGCACCGCGCAGCAGCCGCCTCGAGACCTCCTGGTTGTACCGGGACACCACGATCGCGACGCGCAGCTGGCTCGCGTCCAGGTCCTCAGGCCGTGGCTTCTCGTGGCTGCGTTCTCCCATCGCCTCAGCGTCCGTAGTCCCATCCGACGGCGCGCCTCGCCGCGGAAGGCAACCCGCTACAGCAGGTGTCCGAGCTTCTCCTTCTTGGTCCGCAGGTAGCGCTCATTGTGGGGCGTGGGCGGGATCTTGATCGGCACCTGCTCGACCACCTCCAGGCCGTACCCCTCGATGCCGATGAGCTTGCGCGGGTTGTTCGTGAGCAGGCGCATCTTGCGCACGCCGAGGTCGTACAAGATCTGGCTTCCGGTGCCGTAGTCACGGGAGTCCGCGGGCTGGTCCAGGGCCTCGTTCGCCTCCACCGTGTCCAGCCCCTGGTCCTGCAGGTTGTAGGCGCGGAGCTTGTTGATCAGGCCGATGCCCCGACCTTCGTGGTTGCCGATGTACAGGACGACGCCGCAACCCTCCTCCGCGATCATCTCCATGGCCCGTTCCAGCTGGGGACGGCAGTCGCAGCGCTGGCTCCCGAACACGTCCCCGGTCAGGCAGCAAGAGTGCGCCCGGAGCAGGACCGGCTTCTCGGGATCGATCTCACCCAGGACGAAGGCCAGGTGGACGTCGTGCGTGATCAGGTCCTCATAGGCATGCGCCATCCAGATCCGATCCTGGATCGGGATCGGCGTCACCACCTTGCGCTCCACCAGACGCTCGTTGCGGCGCCGGTAGGCGATGAGATCCTTGATGGCCACGATCTTGATCCCGTGCCGCTCCGAGAACCGCTCCAGATCGGGCATACGGGCCATGGTCCCGTCGTCGTTCATGACCTCGCAGATCACGCCGGCGGGGTAGAGACCCGCCATGCGACACAGGTCGACCGCGGCCTCGGTCTGTCCGGCTCGCTTCAGCACCCCTCCCTCGACCGCCCGGAGGGGGAAGGTGTGGCCCGGCTTGGCGAAATCGTCGGGGCGCGCCGCCGGGTTGATCAAGTGTCGGATGGTGGCGCACCGGTCGTAGGCCGAGATGCCGGTCGTGACCAGGTCCCTGGCCTCCACCGAGACGCTGAAGGCGGTGCCGTAGCGGCTGGTGTTGTGGTTCACCATCGGCTCGATGCCCAGCTCGTCGAGCCGCGAGGCGATCATCGGCGTGCAGATCAGGCCCCCGGCGTGGCGCGACATGAACGTGATGTGCTCGGGGGTGACCAGCTGAGCGGCGACGCAGAGGTCGCCCTCGTTCTCACGGTCCTCGTCGTCGACGATGATGATGAACTTGCCGGCCTCCAGCTCGGCCAGGGCCTCCGGGATCGTCGCCAGCGGCATCAGGGGCGTCCTACCCCCGGAGCACGATGGCGGATCAGTCGCTCCACGTACCGGGCCACGACGTCCACCTCCACGTTCACCAGGGTACCCTGAACGTACTCGCCGGCGATGGTTTGAGCCAGCGTGTGCGGGACCAGGGCCACGGTGAAGGTCCCCCGGGCGTCGTCCACGCCGGCCACGGTCAGGCTCACGCCGTCGACGGCGACCGAGCCCTTCTCGGCCACGTAGGGCGCCAGGTGCGAGGGCAGAGCGAAGCTGACCTCGCGGCCCAGCTCCACCTCCCGCAGGGCCACGACCCGGGTGGTGCCGTCCACGTGCCCCTGGACCAGATGGCCGTCGAGCCCGCCTTCCAGCCCGAGCGGCAGCTCCAGGTTGACCCGGTCGCCAACGCCCAGCCGCCCCAGGTTGCTGCGCCGGAGCGTCTCGGGCACCACCTCGGCCGCGAACACGGGGCCGTCCACGCCGACGGCGGTCAAGCACACGCCGTTGACCGCCACGCTCCCGCCCACCTGGAGCCGGAAGGCCGTAGCCGCGTGTTCGAGGCGGAGGAGACCGCGTCGGCGGTCCACCACCCGGCCGATGCCGCTAACGATCCCGGTGAACATCGCCGACGATGAGGAGGTCATCGCCCAGGCGCTGGATCCTGAGCCGGTGGAGGCGCAACGATTCGGTGACGACGGCCGGCCCCCGCCCCCCCACCGCGGAGGGCGCCTCCCGTCCGCCCACGACGATGGGGGCCAGGTAGGCGTACACGCGGTCGACCAGCCCGGCATCGAAGAAGGAGCCGTGGACGGTCGCCCCGCCCTCGACCAGGAGGCTGATGATGCCCATGGACCCCAGGCGGTCGAGCAGGCCCGGTAGATCTCGCCCCCCGTCGATCAGGAACCGGCCGTCGCGCACCCTGGCCGTCGGCGGCGTGCGTCCGCGGGAGTCGAGCACGATCTTCAGGGGTTGGCGGGCGCCGGGGAACCGGGCCGTCAGGGCCGGGTCGTCCCGCAGGACGGTGTTCACGCCCACCAGGATGGCGTCGTGTCGGTGCCGGAGGCGGTGGGCGTGGGCGCGCGCCAGCGGGCCCGTGATCCAGCGCGAGTGCCCGGTTCGGGTCGCGATCTTGCCGTCGAGGCTGGCCGCGAACTTGACGCTCACGAAGGGCCGCCCCGTGCTCCGATGCTTGACGTAGAACTCGTTGAGCTTCCGGGCACGCGCCTCCAGCGGTCCCAGCTCCACCTCGATGCCCGCCTCCCGCAGCCGCTCGAGCCCACGGCCGCTCACCCGCGGATCCGGGTCGAGCATGGCCACCACCACCCGCCGGAGGCCGGCCGCCACGACCGCCTCGGTGCAGGGCGGGGTGCGCCCTTGATGGACGCAGGGCTCGAGGCTGACGTACAGCGTGCCGCCACGGGCCCGCTCCCCGGCGGCCCGGAGTGCCTCCACCTCCGCGTGCGGCGCCCCCGGCCGCCGGTGATACCCCTCGCCGGCCGGCTCTCCGCGTGCGTCGACCACCACCGCCCCCACCATCGGGTTGGGACTCGTACGGTACCGGGCGCGCGCGGCCAACGCGATGGCCCGCGCCATCCAGCTCTGATCGACGGTTGGCTGAGGAGGAGAACCTGAGAGCTGCAGCGTTCGCAGTATACGGCCGGCACCGCGCCCCCATGGCCCTCTCGTTCCGGCCCCACGGGCACGGGGCAACACCCGGAGTCGGGAACGAACACCCGGATCGTCCGCCCTGGCGCGGACGGCGCCGGCGCAGGGGCGCCAGCAGGACAACCGAACAGGTCTCACGAGATCCTCCATCACCGGCCGATGAGCCGAACCCTTCGCTTCCCAACCTCAGGAACTGAGGAGTGGGATGCAGGCGGGCAAGCCCTCGGGCGATTAGTACCGCTCAGCTGAACGCCTTACGGCGCTTGCACCTGCGGCCTATCAACCTGGTGGTCTACCAGGGCCCTTACCCGGTTGACCCGGTGGGAGACCTGATCTTGGAGACGGCTTCGCGCTTAGATGCTTTCAGCGCTTATCCGGACCGGACATGGCTACCCGGCGTTGCCACTGGCGCGACAACCGGAACACCAGCGGTCCGTTCGACCCGGTCCTCTCGTACTAGGGTCAACTCTCCTCAAGTCTCCTACGCCCGCGGCGGATAGGGACCGAACTGTCTCACGACGTTCTAAACCCAGCTCGCGTACCGCTTTAATGGGCGAACAGCCCAACCCTTGGGACCGACTCCAGCCCCAGGATGCGACGAGCCGACATCGAGGTGCCAAACCGCGCCGTC
>DASRBU010000277.1:0-2750 GCA_035653475.1 Candidatus Dormiibacterota bacterium
GTCCTCGATCCAGAAGCCCTCCTGGGCGAGCTGCTGGATCTGGTCCCAGCCCATGTACCAGCGCGTCTTCCCGTGCCAGCCGACCAGGCCGGTGGGGACGAAGAACTCGGCCGTGAAGGCGTGCTGGCGGAGCACCGGGGCGGCGTACTGGAACTGGCTCTCCAGGCCGTCGTCGAAGGTGAGGACGATGGGGTGGGCGGGCAGGGGCAGGCCGTAGGACAAATAGTCGGCCAGGCGGACCAGCGAGATGGGCTGATAGCCATGGGTGGCGAGCCAGGCCATCTGGCCCTGGAACTCGTCCGGGGAGACGGTGAGCCCGTACTCCAGGCGGTAGTCGTAGGCGGAGGGGAACTGGGAGGGGTTGGGGTAGGGCGCGACCTCGTGGTACATGAGGATGGGCACGGTGGCGCTCCGCGGCGGGGCGGGCCGGGACATGAGGATGGGGGCGTCCGGCGACGCCGGCCCCTCACCCACCACCTGCACCCGGCCGGCGGCGCCCCGACCGGGGGCGCTCAGGTAGAGGTCGAGCCGCTGGTAGAGGCCGGCCGCGTCCGGGGGCTGGACGGGGCCGGCGGCCGTCAGCTGGAGGGCGACCGGGACCCGCCAGAGGTCGGAGACGGTGGCCAGATCCTCCCCGCTGGTCCAGGTCGCCCCCGGCGTCGGGGAGCCGAGCTGGTAGCCGAGCTGCAGGCCGCCGAACTTCTGCTGCAGCATCTGGGTTCGGGCCGTCGGCGAGGGCCACTGCTGCTGGGCCTGCGGGGCCAGCAGCGCCCACTGCGCGTCGTAGCGGCCGGCCACCAGCAGGTCCATGAACGACTGGGCGGTGCGGAGGACCAGGTCGGCCGGGCTCGGCGGTCGCGGGCGCGCGGCCCGCGGGGCCGTCTTCCCCACCCCGGCGCAGCCCACCAGCAGCGTCACCGCCGCCAGCACCGCCAGGCGGCAGGTCCAGCCCGACCTCTGCCGGCGGCCGGGTGGCGCGCCCTCGCCGGCGCCCACCGGACCGACTCGAGCCGAACCCCCCACGGTCGGCCGACCTCCCCTTCTCCCACCACGGGATGGAACGATTCCCGACGACGATGGACCCCACATCGTCCGAACGGCTCCGGACCGGAACGATCGTAGCACCCGTCCCCTCCCCGGCCGCCGGCGACGTTCGGATGGGGGCCGGTGGCGGTGCCCCCACCCTGGCCGAGGCCCGGACCTTGCTAGGCTGCGGGGGGAGGAGTCCTTGGAGAGGTCGCCGGGGCGCTCGAGGCCGAGGGTGATCGTGGTGGGCGGGTCGCTGGGCGGCCTCAACGCCGCGCTCTGGCTGCGGGACGCCGGCTACGAGGTCGAGGTCTTCGAGCGCTCCCCGGCGCCGCTCGAGGACCGTGGGGTGGGCATCGTCCTGCATCCGGCCACCCTTCGCTACTTCGTCGTCCACGGCCTGCCCGAGCGCGACCAGGTGGGGGCGAGGGCGGACTGGTTCCGCTACCTGCGTCCGGATGGTGGCGTCGCGCACCAGGAGGCCTGCCGGTACCGGTTCACCGCCTACCACGCCCTCTACTCCGCCTGGGTGCGCTGCCTGGGTCCGGGGCGCTACCACCTGGGTCGGGAGTGCACCGGCTTCGAGCAGGACGGCCGGGGGGTAACGGTGCGCTTCGCCGGAGGAGAGACGGAACGTTGCGACCTGCTGGTCTGCGCCGACGGCATCAACTCCACCGGGCGCCGTCAGCTGCTCCCCGAGGTCCGGCCGCGCTACGCCGGCTACGTCGCCTGGAGGGGCGCCGTCGCCGAGGAGGCGCTCTCCCCGGAGAGCTTCGCCGCCCTGCACGGGGCGATCACCTACTCGATCCTGCCCGACAGCCACGCCCTGGCCTACCCGATCCCGGCCGAGACGGCCCCCGGCGCCGGCCGCCGTCTGATCAACTGGCTGTGGTACCGGAACGTGGGTGCAGGGGCGGAGCTCGAGGACCTGCTCACCACCCGCACCGGCGAGCGTTTCGGCAGCTCGGTTCCCCCCGGTCTGGTCCAGGAGCGTCACCTGCGGCGCCTTCGCGACCAGGCCGTGGCCCTGCCGCCCCCGTTCGCCGAGATGCTGCTGACCACCGACCGGCCCTTCATCCAGGTGGTGTTCGACCTCGAGGTGCCGCGCATGGCCTTCGGCCGGGTCTGCCTGGTCGGCGACGCCGCCTTCACCGCCCGTCCCCACGCCGCCGCCGGAACCGCCAAGGCGGCCGAGAACGCCTGGGCTCTGGGAGCGGCGCTGAGGGCGGCGGATGGAGATGTCGTGGAGGCGCTGCGGGCCTGGGAGCCGGGCCAGCTGGCCCTGGGGCGAGCCCTGGTCGAGCGCTCGCGCGAGGCCGGCGAGCGCCTCCAGAGCGGTCGCTGGACGGTGGGCGAGCCCCTGGCCTTCGGGCTCTATCGGTCCGGCGACAGCACTTTCGACGAGGACGACCCCCGGACGCCCGCAGGCCCGTAACCGGGGCTGCGACCTCGGGCGTCGGTGTCCGGTCCGGGGTGCGCCCGCGGGGCGGCCACCTCCGGTCGCGCCGGGGGCCGCGACGAGCACGCCGGTCGCGACCCGGTCCCCGGCCCACTAGGCTTGGGAAGCGATGGCCGGCGAGAGCGAGAGGGACGGGCGACGGCCCTCCCGCTATCTGGTCTTCGGCTCCTCCTCGGTGGCGTTGCTCATGAGCTCGATCGACGCCACCATCGTGGCCACGGCGCTCCCGGCCATGACCCGGGAGCTGGCCACCTCGATCACCTGG
>DASRBU010000278.1:0-3236 GCA_035653475.1 Candidatus Dormiibacterota bacterium
CCGGCTGGCGCTAGAGGTGCGCCGGCTGGCCAGGGACGAGGGGGGCGTGGGCACGGTCGGGCGGATGACCGCCGCCCCCGGCATCCCCACCGCGGTGGCGGGCTGGTGCGAGCTGACGCTCGACCAGCGCCACCTGGACCCGGACGGGCTGGAGCGGATGCTGACGGGCGCGCGCGAGGCCGGCCGGCGCATCGCCGCCGAGGAAGGGGTGGAGGTCGAGTGGGAGCGCATCTGGCGGATCGATCCCATCCCCTTCCACCCCGAGCTCCTGGACCGGTGCGAGCGGGCGGTGAGGGAGGTGGCGGGGACCGCGCACCGGCTCCCCAGCGGCCCCCTCCACGACGCGGCCGAGGTGGCGCGGGCCGGGGTGCCCACGGCCATGCTCTTCGTCCAGAGCCTGGGCGGCCTCAGCCACACCCGCGAGGAGGACACGCGGGTGGAGCACCTGGAGCTGGCCGTGCGAGCCCTGGACCGCGCCGCCGACCTGGCCCTGGAGTGGGCCGACCGCTGAGCCGGCGCGGGCGACCCCGGTAGCGGCCGCCGAGGCGCGGTCGCCACTGCCCGACGGGTGTGGCGGCAGGCATGGCATGCTAGAGTACTAGCGCTGGAATGGAGGGAGAAGGGTTCGCCCGAGGAGCCGGTGGCGAGCCGGCTCGCGGAGGAGAGAGGGGTTGGGGGCGTCCCGGCCCGCGACGACGGGCCGTGCCGGTCCATCTCCCGGCCTCCGGTGGTGGCGGTGGGGTCGTCCCCGGCGGGGGTCGCGCTCCCCGGCGGGAGCCGGTCCCGCCCGGCGGCCGGCGTCCGTGATCGGTCGTCCCGCCGCCCTCCCCCGTCGCCGGTGAACCCGACCACAGCGGAACCGGGAAGCGATACCGGGAGGAGGAGGTCCTCGATGCCCGTGAGTCAAGCCAAGAGACCCGCCAGGCGGCTCCTGGCGGCGGCGTCGGTCGCGGCGGCCCTGGTCCTGGCCGCCTGCGGGGGTGGCGGCACCGGCTCGACCCCGACCGCGAGCGGCAACACGCCCCAGCGGGGGGGAACCCTGACCGTGCTGGAGGGGTCCGGGTTCGCCGGCGCCTGGCCGGCCGGCCTCGACCCCGCCACCAACACCAACGGCGCCGCCGACCAGAGCTACATGGAGTCGATCTACGGCCAGCTCTTCGAGCTCGACGAGCACGGCAAGATCGTTCCCGACCTGGCCACCGGCTACGAGCTCGCCGACGGCGGCAAGACCGTCGTCATCAAACTCCGCCACGGGGTGAAGTTCACCGATGGGACCCCGTTCGACGCCGAGGCGGTGGCCTGGAACATCAACCGCGACCTGCAGTCGCCCTGCACCTGCCGGCCCACCTGGCCGGTGACCTCGGTGACCGCCACCGACCCCTACACGGTCACCATCAAGCTGAGCCGCGTCTTCGCGCCCATCATCTCCTCGTTCATCGACTCCAACGCCAACTGGATCGCCTCCCCCACCGCGGTGCAGAAGATGGGGGAGAAGCAGTTCGCGCTCACCCCGGTCGGGGCCGGCCCCTTCAAGGTGGTCAGCGACACCCTGAGCTCGGTCCTGGTCCTCGAGCGCAACCCCGACTACTGGCAGAAGGGCCATCCCTACCTGGACCGGCTGATCTTCAAGTCCGTGGGGGGTGACGAGGCCGCCCTGGAGGCCATGGAGGCCGGCGAGGGCCAGGCCTACGAGGGCATGTCCACGCTGCGGCTGATCGAGCAGGCCCAGAGCAGCGGCAAGTTCACCGTCACCAAGCAGCTCTCCACCTCCCCCTACGACATCCAGTTCAACACCGCCATCCCGCCCTTCAACGACATCCGGGCCCGGGAGGCGATCTACTACGCCACCAACGTGGCCGAGATCAACCGGGCGATCTTCCAGGGCCAGTTCCAGCTCACCCAGTCCTTCACCGGCCCCGGCGGCCTCTTCTACATGCCCAAGATCAAGGGATACCCGGGCTACGACCTGGCCAAGGCCAAGGCTCTGGTCAAGGAGCTGGGCGGGCTCGACGTCCACCTGGGCACCATCAACGTCCTGGTCGCCCAGGAGACGATCCAGGCCTTGCAGACCCAGTGGGCCAAGGCCGGCATCCACACCACCATCGACTCCTACGACCTGGCCGCGCTGATCAGCCAGTTCCAGTCGGGCAAGTGGCAGGCCATGCTCCAGACCGCCGGCGCCTTCGACCCCGCGGTCGGGGTCGGGGTCGGCTTCCGCTTCTCCTCGCAGTCGCCCTTCAGCGGCGTCCACGATCCGCACCTGGACGACCTGCTCAACCAGGCCGCCTCGACCCTGGACATGAACGTCAGGGCCAAGTACTACCGGGAGGCGGCGGAGTACATCGCCCAGAAGTTCTACGGGCCCTTCTTCTTCGCCTTCTCCGGCGCCAACGTGGCCCTGAAGGGCGTGCACGGCCCGGGCCTGACCACGGCCATGCCCGCCGTCGTCGTCAACCCGGACATCCCCTGGGAGGATGTCTGGACCACCATCCGGTCCTCGTGAGCCCGGCTCGACGAGCCCGTGACGCCGCCGGCGCCGACCGGCGCGTGACGACGGGGCAGCCGGTGAGGCCGTCAGGCGGCCTCGCCGGCTCGGCCCGGGGCCGTCCGGGCGTGGCCGGGTCGCCCGGGGCGGGATGAGCACGCCCTCGCTGGCCGCGCCCCGACCCGCCGCCCCCTCCCGCCGGGGGCCGATGGCGGCGCTGCTGGCCTCGCCCGGCCTGCGCATGGCGGGCCGGCGGCTGCTGGTCGCGATCCCGGTGCTGTTCGGGGTCACCCTGCTGACCTTCGTGGTCATGAACCTGCTCCCCGGCGACGCCGCCCAGGAGCTGCTCGGGGCCAACGCCACCCCTCAGCAGGTGCACGAGCTGGAGATCAGGCTCCACCTCGACCAGCCCCCCTGGGTCCGCTACGGACAGTGGCTGGGCGGGGTGCTGACCGGCAACCTGGGCGCGTCGTTGGCCAGCAAGCAGGAGGTGACCGCGATCCTGGCCCAGCGGCTGCCGGTGACCTTCGAGCTGGTCCTCTACGGCCTGGTGATCTCGGTGGTGTTCGCGGTGCCGCTGGCGGTGCTGGCGGCCTGGCGACCCGGGGGTCTCTTCGATCGCCTGACCATGGGCCTGAACATGGTCGGGCTCTCGGTCGCGCCCTACGTCCTCTCCCTGGTCCTGATCTACGTCTTCGCGGTGAAGCTGGGGGTGCTCCCGGCCATCGGCTACGTGTCGCCCACCGAGAGC
>DASRBU010000279.1:0-2515 GCA_035653475.1 Candidatus Dormiibacterota bacterium
ACGCGGTCGGAGAAGACGTGGGGATGGGGGCTGCAGCGCTCGCCCGAGATGGCGTTGACCGCCTCCACCTCCTCGGAGCCCATCTCGTAGAGGAGGTGGTTGACCAGGGCCACGCAGTCGTTCTCGCGCACCCCCACCCGCAGGTATCGGTACAGCTCCTCGTAGGCGGCGTCGACCATGCCCGCGGCGTGGTCGAGGAGCGCGATCTCGTCCACGGTCTTGATCTGGCGGACCCGCTGCATCAGCCCCTGACCGTCCACCACCACCAGCCCCTCCGCCTCCAGGGCGCGGAGCACCGGCATCTCCACCACGTCCACCCCCAGCGGCTCTCGCTCCAGGCGGCGCTCACGCAGGATGTCCGCGATCCGGCGGGCGTTGCCGCGCTCGACCCCCACCTCCTCGGGGATGGAGCCTCGCCAGCTGGAGAGCCCGGCCTGCCAGCTGCTGGCCGGGAACCAGGTGGCGTGGAGACGGTGCTGGCGGGCCGCAGAGCCGATGTCCCAGAGGATGGGGTCCTCCCCCCGCGTGACCAGGGCGCAGCGGAAGAGCTTGTCCCGGGCCCAGTTCCCGATGTGGGCGGCCGTGGCGTAGCGGATGTTGTTCATGTCGAAGAGGAGCAGCGCGCCGAGGTGGGATCGTCCCAGCTCGGCCTGCAACCGCTCGAAGCGTTGCCGGCGGAGCCGGTCGAAGTCCACCCGACGCTCCCAGTCGACGCCCATCACGGCGCCGGGGGAGGCGATCAGGTCGCGGGTCGCGGTGGGCATGGAACCAACCTCCTCATCGGCTCACACCGGTGCGTACTCCCCGGCGGCCGGGGACATCGCCGGGAGCTCCGGCGGCCGCCCCGGTAGCCCCAGCAAGGACCAGGCCACGGCCACGATCCGTCGCGACGAGAGCCCGTAGCGCTCGAACAGAAAGGGCAGGCTCCCGGCCTCGGCCAGGGCCTCGCGACGGCCGAGCCCAGGCCGCCCACGATGGAGTGGTTCTCGGCCACCCCCATCCCCTTCACCCGGGCACCGACGCCGGCCACGGTCGCCTCCACCGCCTGGCGGGTCTCGGTGGCGTCGGCCAGGTCGAGGACGGTGAGGTTGGGCAGCGCCCGCATCAGGGCGAGGTCGTCGATGGCCTGATGGCCGGGGCCCCCGGGGCTGGAGAGCCCGGGCATGAAGCCGACCCGACGGACGGGCAGGCAGGGATAGGCGATCGCCATCGCCACCTGGTCGTAGGCCCGACGGCTGCAGAACACGCCGAAGCTGTGGACGAACGGGATGTGGCCCTGGCGGGCGAGCCCGCCGGCGATGCCCATCAGGTTCTGCTCGGCCATGCCGACGTTGATGAACCGATCGGGGATGGCCTCTCGGAAGAGATCGACCTCGCACTGCCGGGTCAGATCCGCGCTCAGGCAGACGATCTCGGTCCGAGCCCGGGCCAGCTCGACCAGGGCGCGGCCGTAGGGCTTGAGGACCGTGGGGTAGGGCGGCCTACGCACCACGCGCCAGCTCCTCCAGCTCCCGGATCACCGGTTCGGCCAGCGCCGGCGGCAGCTTCACGAAGTGGCGATCGGCGTCCTCGGGCAGGGCGGTCACGCCCCGCCCGGGGTCGGTGCGGGCCACGATCACCCCCGGCCGGTCCCCGGCCAGCGCGACCTGGATGCCGGCGGAGATGGCCGGCACGTCGTGGCCGTCGACCTCGATCGCCGACCAGCCGAAGGCCCGCCACCGCTCCGGGATCGGCTCCAGCGCGGTCACGCTCTCGACCGAGCCGTCCACCTGCGAGTTGTTGCAGTCGCAGATGACGGTCAGGCGGTGCAGCCGCTGATGGGCGGCGAGCCGCACGGCCTGGTGGTGGCGGGATGTCAACCGGCTCCTCCTGGGCGAGCTTTGGCCAAGTGGCTGAGCCAATTTTCCAGAGCCGCCACCGCCCGGTCAAGCCGGCGCAGCGTGCCCGCGGCCATCCGGTGATCGTCCCGCGATCGTCCCGGGCCACGGGCCGGTGGCGATCACGGCCGGCGAGGGGGCGCGGGGAGGGACGGGCGGCGCGGGCGCCACCGTCCCCGCCGGACCTATCCCCGGCCCGATTCGGCCCCCGGGCCGTCGCGGCCGGTCGTGGGCGCGGGCCGGAGGCGCCGTCCTCGGGGATGGCCCTCCAGGTTGGTCATCAGGGCCTGGTGGTGGCGGTTCAAGGCGGCCTGGAGGGCGTCGGGGTCGCGCGCTCTGAGCGCGTCCAGGATCGGCGTGTGCAGGGCGAGCCGCTCCTCGGCCCGCCCCGGGGAGAGCCATCCCGGAGGATCGTCGGTCCGGACCCAGACCTCCAGCTGGATCGAGACGATCGAGGTGTGGACGCTCTCGTACAGGGCGGTCAGGTAGGGGTTCCTCGCGATCCCCACCAGCGTGGCGTGGAAGAGGGCGTCGGCGGCGATCCAGGAGGAGGGGGAGGCGGCGGTGGCCCGGAGCCGGTCCAGCGCCTCCCGGACCCGATCCAGGTCGCGCTCGCCGGCCAGCCGCATGGCCTCGGT
>DASRBU010000280.1:0-4520 GCA_035653475.1 Candidatus Dormiibacterota bacterium
CATCGCCCGGTCGGAGACCGAGGTCAGGCTGCCGTCCAGCCAGTCCTGATCGGCCAGGCAGTCGCGGACGGCGAGCATGCCCGCCTCCTTGCAGAGCGCCTCCAGGTCGGCGCCGACGAAGCCGTGGGTGACGTCGGCCAGGCGCTCCAGGTCGACGTCGGGGGCGAGGGGCATACCCCGACTGTGGATCTGGAGGATGCGCAGCCGGCCCTCGCGAGAGGGGATGCCGATCGCCACCTCGCGGTCGAACCGGCCCGGCCGCCGGAGCGCCGGGTCGACCGCCTCGGGCAGGTTGGTGGCCGCGATCACCACCACCTCGCCGCGCCGGACCATGCCGTCCATCAGCGCCAGCAGCTGGGCCACCACCCGCTTCTCCACCTCGCCCGAGACCGCCATCCGCCGGGGCGCGATGGCATCGACCTCGTCGAGGAAGATCACCGACGGGGCGCGCCGCTGGGCCTCCTCGAAGATCTCCCGCAGGCGTGCCTCGCTCTCCCCGTAGAACTTGTGCATGATCTCGAGGCCGTTGACGTGGATGAAGTGAGCGCGCACCTCGCTCGCGACCGCGCGCGCGATCAGGGTCTTGCCCGAGCCGGGAGGGCCGTGGAGCAGCACCCCCTTGGGGGGCTCGATGTGCAGACGGGCGAAGAGCGAGGGGTACTTGAGCGGCAGCTCGACCAGCTCGCGCACCCGGAGCAGCTCCTCGTCCAGCCCCCCGACGTCCTCGTACTTGACCTTGTAGAGGGCGGGGGACACGCCGGCAGCCTCGCGTTTGATGCGGACGTCGGTGTAGGGACCGCACTGCACCGCCCCCTCCGGCTCGGTCCCGGCCACCCGGAACAGGTGGCCGTGCTTGGAGAGCGTGGTCACCTTCACCCGGTCGCCGTAGAGGACCGCCCGCCCGGCCAGCTCCTGGCGGATCTGGGCCACCTCCTCGGCCCCGTAGCCACCCGAGTCGAGCGGCGCCAGCAGGATCGTCTTGGCCGGGGCCGCCTCGCAGGCCCGGATCCGAACCGGCTCGCCCAGCGCCACGCCCGCGTTCTCCCGCACCATGCCGTCCATCTCGACGTCCCGGCGACCGTGCCGGTGGGGCGGGAGCGGCTGGGCCAGAGCCACGGTGTCGCGCTGGCCCCGGATGGTCACCGCCGTTCCCACCGGCACGTGGATCCTGGACAGGAGGTAGGGATCGACGCGGACGATGCCCTGGTCCACGTCCTCCAGCCGGGCCTCAGCCACCCGTAGCACCAGGCCGCCGTCCTCGTCCTCGCGGTCCCCGGGCCCGGACGGAGGTTCCACCTCGGGCACGGGCCGGGAGGCGTCCGGGAGGCGGAAGCTGGGGAGCCTCATGCCGCCGCGGGAGATGGGTGCATCGGTCCCGAGCGGGGGTTGCGGCCGGCGGGGGAGCGATGTCGGGGGCTCGTCCGCCGGCCCGGTCGCGTCCTCGTGGTTGCGGTCTTCTCCTGCCATAGGGTGTGGTCGGGCTCGGGACGCGGCGCGCCGCCCGTCGCCGGCAGCGCGCCGCCCCGCGTGGTGAGCTACACCTCGACCGGGATCGCGGTCGGCCTGGTCAGCTCCTCCACCAGCTGCTTCGCCTTCTGCGGCTCGTTGACCCAGAGCTTGTAGAAGTCGAACGGGCACTCCGCCACCCCATCGGGCGGCAGCGCCGTGTAGCCACGGTGAAGGGTGTTGAAAAGGTGGTTCTCCGCCGTCCAGGTCTTGCGCGCGTCCCTGACCGCGGACAGGGAGAGCAGGGCGTAGGTGACCTCGTCCGGCGCCGTCCCGCACTCGGCGAGGACGCTCCCGTCGAAGTCGATGATGGCGGAGTGGCCGAAGTACGAGTAGACGAGATCGCGGCCGGCCATGTTGGCCACGGCGACGTAGGTGAGGTTCTCCCAGGCCCGGCACTGGGCCACGATCCGCTGCTGGTCCTTGGAGGGATACATATAGCCCTGGCAACGGACCACCAGCTCCGCTCCCTTCATCACCGTGTCGCGGAAGATCTCCGGGTGGTTGCCCTCGTAGCAGATGACGAGCCCGACCTTGAGCCCCTTGGGTCCCTCACCCACCGTGGTCGTGTCGCCCGGATACCACGGCTCCATCGGCACCCAGGGCAGGACCTTGTGGTGGTTCAGGACCACCTCGCCGCGGTCGTTGATGAGGATGAGGCTGTTCCAGGGGTTTCCCTTGGGGTTGTGCTCGCCGGTGAGAGAGAAGATCCCCCAGACCTTGTTCTCCGCGCAGGCCTTGGAGAAGATCTCCACCTCGGGCCCGTCCACGGTCGTGGTCAGATCCATCCATTTGGTGGGGTGGAAGCCCTGGGTGCTGTACTCGGGGAAGATGATCAGGTCGAGGCCGGGGAAGCCGTGCTTGGCACCCCAGACCATCTGGGCGATCTTCCGGCAATTCTCGAGGACGTCCTGCTTGGTCTCACATACGGGCACTTGGTAGTTGACGACCGCCACCCCTACGGTGTCCTTGGAGGACGAGATGGTTCCCATTGGCATGGTGTCGAACCTCCTGCTCCGCCCGCTGACTGCCTTCTCGGCTGGCTCGCCGGATCCCTCCTGAGGCCACCACCTCCTCTTGCTTCGCCGCCAGCTGGCACAGGCCTCGAACGCCGCCGCCCCAAGCGGAAGAAGTATACCTCTCAAAAATAAAAAGGACAACTTTTTATACGCATCTCGATGCGCTCGTCTCCGGCGCCCGGCCTCCATCGCGGCCGGGCGGGGCCGGGGCGGTGTGGACCCCTGCGTCCGGTCGAGAGGGCCTCGCCCCGAGGCGGGCCAGGGCAGGGACGGCGAGGACGGCTTCCGCTGGAACCTGAGCCGGCCTGCCGGGCGGCAGCGCCGGAGGCCGCCCGGTCAGGGCCGGAGCCGCCCGGGCAGCTCTACCGCGGTCGGTTGGAGAGCAGGATGCCCTCGGGGTCGTACCGTCTGCGGGCGGCCCGCAGCCGAGCCAGGTCGGCCAGGGCGAAGAACGCCTCGGCCGGGCGCGGCCGGTCGGAAAGGTTCAGGTACTGGCGCGGTGCCAGCCAGGGGCGCATCGCCTCGCCGACGGCGTCGAGGCTCGCCACCACCCCTCGCTCCATCTCGGGCGACATGGTCAGGCCGACGCCGAAGACGATGTACTCGCTGGCCAGGACCCCGGCGCTGCCCTGGAGAGGTGAGGGCCTGGACAGCGCGCCGCCGAGGTGCCGGACCTCCGTGATCAGGAGGGCCGAGGGCGAGACCGGCGGACTGACGGCGAGCAGCGCGTCCAGCGCCTCCCGGTCGAAGTGGACCATGTAGGAGTCGGCGATCGCCGGCACCGGCTCCTCGGGATCGAGGTGGATGCGGCTCAGCGCGGGCGCATCGACCTCGGCGAAGGTGTCGATCTCGGGCTCCAGGGCGCGCAACGGCTCGAGCAGCCGCTCGGCCTCGGCCCTGGCGGCCAGGATGGCGCCATCGACGCCCACCAGCGCGCGGCCCCGCATCGGCTCGGGGATGGTCGGGATGGGCGGGAGCTGGAGGATGCGGCCCACGCTGGTCACCTCGTCGGGCAGCGTTCGGGTCCACTCCAGCCAGGCGTGGAGCACCTCGCGCGCCCGCTCCACCGGCCAGAACAGGAACCCGGCGTAGGCGGTCGACACCGGGAAGAGCTCGATCTCGAGCGCGGTCACCACCGCAAAGGACCCACCGCCGCCGCGAAGGGCCCAGAACAGCTCGGGCTCGTGTTCGGCATCGGTGCGCAGGGACCGGCCGTCGGGAAGGACGACCTCGAGGGCGTGGACGTGGTTGGCGGCCAGGCCGTAGCGGCGACCGAGGAAGCCGACGCCGCCGCCGAGGCAGTAGCCGGCGACGGCGACGTTGGGTGAGGAGCCGGGGAGCCCGGCCAGGCCGTGGGGGGCGGCCGCCGACATGACCTCCTCCCAGGTGACACCGGCCCCCACCCGGGCCCGCCGGGAGCCGGGGTCGACCGAGATCGCGCGCATGCCGGACATGTCGAGCAGCAGCGCCCCCTGGAGATCGCCGAGGGTCGATCCGGCGCCGTGCCCGCTGGACTGGACGGCAACCTTCAGGCCGGCGTGGCGGGCGTGGGCCAGGGCGAGGCGGACCTCCTCGATCGATTCGGGCCTGACCACCACCTCCGGCCGCTGCTCCTGGTGCCGGTTCCAGGGCAGGCGCGCCGTCTCCCAGGCCGGCTCGCCCCTGGCGCTGATGCGGTCTCCGAGCCAGATGCGCAGCTCCTCCAGGTCGCTGCCAGGTCCGAGCCCGGGGCTCGGTCTCGGCCCGGGCGGGGCCGGGCCGACGAACGGTCGGTCGGTCCGTTGACGTTTCATGGTCGCCTCCGTCGTGGTGGGATTCCAGAGGCGATCATCCGGGCGGGCCGGGAGGCGCGAGAACCCCGCAACTGCGGGGAATTCAGGCACCCTTCCCCCCCAAACGAGGGGTTGTGGACGATCTCCGACACGCCCATACTCGCTGCATGGCCGACCATCCGTCGACCGCGCCCCTCGCCACGCCCGCCGCCCGCCGGGCGCG